>JBKBWH010000183.1:0-4109 GCA_046289115.1 Candidatus Kryptonium sp. | reverse complement strand
GGATTTATCGGGGTTCCAAAAGGTGATAAAGTTACGAGTGTATGTTTAAGGTGTCACTCGGATGATGAAATTATGGGAAAATTTGGGTCAAAGATAGATGTAAGGCAATTAAAGCTTTTCAAAGCAAGTGTTCATGGGAAAAGTGAAATTGCAACATGCGTAACTTGTCACGGCGTTCATAATATTAAAAAAGTTAGCGACCCCGCGTCCCCTGTTTATCCAACTTCCGAAGTTAGGCTTTGCAGTAGGTGTCATAGTGATGCAAATTACATGAAGCGATTTAACCCTGCTCTTCCAACGGATCAGTTTGAGAAGTATAAAACAAGCGTTCATGGTCAAAGGATATTGAAAGGCGATGTTAAAGTGGCAACATGTTCGGATTGTCATTCTGCTCATGATATTTTCAAAGCTAATGATCCGAGGTCAACTGTTTTCGCCTCAACTTTGCCAAAAACTTGTGCGAAGTGCCATAGCGATGCTGATTATATGCGGGGTTATAAAATTCCAACCGATCAATACGAAAAATATGTTCAAAGCGTTCATGGTAAAGCTTTGCTTGAGAAGGGTGATTTATCAGCACCGGCTTGCAACGATTGCCATGGGAATCATGGAGCTGTCCCTCCAGGTGTTAAGTCAATTTCGCATGTCTGCGGTATATGTCATGCTTTAAATGCCGAAATGTTTTCAAGAAGTCCACATGCCGAGGTCTTTGAAAGAAAAAAAATACCGCAGTGCGAGATTTGCCATGGTAACCATTTGATTGAGCGTCCAACGGATGAGATGCTTGGCGTGAGCGCAAAGTCAACCTGTATAAAATGCCATAAAGAGGGGGATAAGGGTTTTGAGGTGGCAAGACAAATGAAGGATATGATTGATACGCTTGTTGTGAGGGCAAGTAAAGCGAGGGCAATTCTTGATGAGGCTGAATTTAAAGGTATGGATGTATCTGATGCAAGGTATGAGATGAACGAAGTCCCGCAAATTCTCATAAAAGCAAGGACGGTGATCCACACTGCAAATCTGGATGAATTTAAGGAAACAATTGAACCTGGGTATGAAATAGTAGATAGGGTCACTAAATCCGGGCTTGATGCGATTTATGAGTATTATTTCAGAAGATGGGGGCTTGGAATATCAACATTGATAATAACGCTTCTTGTGATCGCTCTTTATTTAAAAATTAAACAAATTGAGAAAAAGAGATGATCAAAAGATTAATTTTTCTGCTGTTCCCTGCACTTTTGTTCTCACAAAATTTAAACCTTCGCCTCACAACCACAGCTTATATGTGGCAGAGGCAAGAAACCCCTGAAATTTCGACGAATCACCTCAGGGCTTATCAGCTTGCGCAGTTAACATTGAGCAAAGGTAATTTATCGTTTCATGCTTTCGCGAATCTTTCCAACGATTTTCGCGAAAAACAAACCGATGACCCAAGACTTAGATTTTACAATTTTTATCTTAACTGGCGAAATATTTTTAATCGATTTAATTTAAAATTCGGAAGGTTTGCTGTTTATTCGGGGGTGGGTGTTGGAACAATTGATGGTGCACATATCAATGCGAGGATATTTAAATTTTTAAGCGCAAATGTTTATGGTGGATTTCTTATGCCACGAGATCAAAAATTTGCATTGAACGATGACCCGAGGAACAACTTTATGTTTGGAGGACAATTAAAGTTCTCAAAGAACTCTTTCAATGCATCGTTAAGTTACTTCAATCAACATCGTAAGCCTAAAACTTACGAAGCCCTTCGCGCGGATAGCCTTGGCGATGTATTTGTTCAGGAAATCAGCCCAACTTCTTCACAGTATCAAATTGTAAGCGGTGATTTAAACTATGAATTTTCAAATTTTGAGGTTTATTCACGCCTTGATTACGATATAAACAGAGTCAAGTTTTCAAGGTTTGAAATTTCAGCAGGTGTTAATTTGATGGAAAGATTAAAATTAAGCGCTGGCTATGATTATCGCGATCCGAGGATTCCGGCGAATTCAATCTTTTCTGTTTTCAATTATGGCGTAACTAAGGAAGTTGAAGCTGGGGTTCATTATAGGATTTCATCACTTCTAAGAGTTTATGCTGGCTTTTCAAATGTAAACTATGTTGATGATAAGGCTCAAAGAATTGTATTGGGATTTGACGCTGGATATGGATCTGTTAATTTTGCAAAGAGATTGGGCTACGCGGGTGAGCTTGATGGCGTATCAGCACAGGTTTATTATCCGATGTTTAACAATAAGTTTATTCCGAATGCGAATTTAAGTTATAGTTCTTATAAACTGTGGGAGGATGGAAAGAGATATAAAGACTTCGTCTTGGCTTTGGGCGGAAATGTGAAATTTAACAATGCAATTTCTTTTGACATTCAAACGCAGTATATTCAAAACAAAGTTTACAAATCCGATTTCCGGGTATTTTTCAAGTTCAACTATTGGCTTTTTACAAATCTCGGACTCGTTAAATGAAAATTAACTTGGTTTGAAAAATGAGGATGGCGAAAGTTTTAATATTCTACGCTTTATCAATTTTATTGGTCCCACTTACCTTTATATTTGTTGCGTTTTCTGATTCAAAGGTATCAGAGCGGGATGAATTTTATGGGGATAATGTAAAACAATGGATGAATGTGAAGTTTTCACATAAGTTTCATGCTGAAAATGTCGGTGCTGAATGCACAGATTGTCATGCGGAGGCTTTGACAAGTGAGAAATCATCCGATTTTCTTCTTCCCAAGCAAGCGACATGTTTTAATTGCCATGATGAGAAGTCAACTCCATGTGAATTTTGTCATCTTGATACGAAGAATATGGTTCCATATGAGGCGCCCGTTAGGAAAATAGTTTTTTCACATAAGTTTCATATTGAAAATCAAAAATTGAACTGCCTTGACTGTCACGCTGGCTCTGATAAAGTTGATTATGCAACGCCTGAGCATCTTCCAAGTATGGAAAGCTGCTTTACTTGCCATAATAACAAAACTGCGACAAATGAGTGTGAAGCCTGCCATGTTGAAACTGTTACGCTTTTGCCGACAAGCCATAAAGTTGTTGACTTTGCAACTGAGCATAAGAAGTTTGTTCGCGCTGGTGGTGTTGAAAATAACTGCATCACATGTCATACGGATGATTTCTGCCAGCAATGTCACGATGGTGTAAATCTTGTTCGAGTTCCGCTAACAGGGAAAGATTTTTATGCCCCATTTACGCCGCAGACTTCTGGGAAGAGGCAACTCGTTTTGCAAAGGGTTCATGATTTGAATTATCGCTATACTCATGGGATTGATGCGAAGAGCAAGGAAAAAGATTGTTATGTGTGTCATGATCGCCAGACATTTTGCGTTGGTTGTCATGCACCTAATGGGAATATAGCGATGAGCCAAGCTAAACCCGAATGGCATAGTGGAAATGATTTTGTTACAATTGGCGTTGGAACTGGTGGTGGAAGGCACGCTAAACTTGCGAAACGAGATATTGAAATGTGTATGAGTTGTCACGATACCGAGGGCGCAGATCCAACCTGTATAATTTGTCATGTCGATAGAAATCCAGGAATTGGTAATGATCCGAAAACACATCCCAAAAATTATATGAAAGATGTTGAAGGTGACTGGCATACGAATGATGGTTCGGTGTGTTTTGCATGCCATACAAACACAAGAAGAGCGGGGATTGGCTTTTGTGGATATTGTCATGGATCAAAAGATTAAAAATTTAAAGTCGGTAGAAAAATGAAAGCCAAAATTTTAATTCCGCTGATCTTTATTTCACTTGTTTTATTCTCCTGTAGTGAATTAAAGGAGGAAGTAATTGCTCCACCTGCCTTAGTAAAGTTAACTTACAAAGATGACATCAAAAAAATTCTTGACGAAAATTGCGTAAGTTGCCACAATCCGTCATCTACAAATTTTGATCTCTCAACATACTTTGGGATAATTCAAAGCGGAGTAGCCATACCTGGAGATCCAAACAGTAAAATTGTTGTTGCTACACAACCTGGTGGAAGTATGAGGGAATATCTTGGAACTGATGCAGGCTTGAAAGCAGATAAAATAAAAAAGTGGGTTGTTGAGGATAGTTTAGCTCTTGGAGCTATAAAAATACATC
>JBKBWH010000182.1:0-4110 GCA_046289115.1 Candidatus Kryptonium sp. | reverse complement strand
ATGGCATCCTTAACCTTGCGGATTTCAACGGTGAAAGCAATGTCTCCATATCTTCAAGTTGAGTTCCAACCATCTTCGCGATGTCTTCAGATGCTTCCTCGTGAATGACATCAATTATATCATCAATCGTGATTATACCAAGAAGTTTACGATATTCATCAACAACAGGGATAACGGTCAAGTTGTATTTTTTCATAATTGATGCTACTTCTTCTTGATCAGCATTAACTTCGACACTTATCACCCTTTCATCCATTATGTCGCTTATTCTCTTTTTGGGATCAGATAAAATCAAATCTTTTAATTGAACGACGCCAACAAGAACTCCCCTTTCGCTTGTGACATAAATTGAATAAATTGTTTCTTTGTCCGGAGCTGTCATCCTTAAAAACTCAATTGCTTCCCCGACCGTCATACTTTCCATAACGGAAGCGAATTCAGTTGTCATCAAGCCACCGGCGGTCTCGGAAGGATAAGATGTCAAAATTTCAACCTCACGCCTGGCTTCTTCCGTCATCAATGCTTCATATTCCTGCGTCTTGTCCACGCTTAACTCTTCAAATAAATCTGCCCTTTCATCTGGCGACATTTCATTCAAAAGGAAAGACCTATCCTCAACAGGAAGACTCTCAAGTAGCAAGATCTGATCATTTTCATCAAGCTCATCAAAAACTTCAATAGCTTTTTCCCTTCGGACAAGTTTAAAAAGTTTTATCTTCTCGTCCTCCGGTAGTTCAGAAATTATCTCAGCAATGTCAGCCGGGTGCAAATCATCAAGGATGTCAATTAGTTCCTCATCCCTTCCAGCTTGAATTAACTCCCTTATGTCGGGCAATAAAATGAGCATCGTTTTCATATCAAAACCTCATTTTACTTTTTTAAAACCTCATTTTCGAGCTCATAAAACTTTATCTCAGGGATGAACTCAATTATACCATAGTAAAATGCATAGGTAAAAAATTCTTTCATTCCATTTATTTCAGCCTCTCCAAGATCATAGTGTAAATTTTGTGTCAAGTAAACCCTGCAAAACTCAAAATCAACCCCATATCTTTCGCTTGCTTCGTTCGAAATCACATCAATGTTTTGAATTCCATATTTTTTCGCACTTATTAAACTCATCACATCCTCTTGGCTTAGACTTTCCCTTCTCCCAACCCAAAGGGCGTAAACGAAAGGCAAGCCTGTCAAATCATCCCATTCTTCACCAAGGTCAATATAAGATTCATAACCGCTTTCCTCAAAAAGAGCATGATCCCCGATCAAAAGCGCTGCATCCGCCTGCGAAAGCATCTCAACAAGGTTTGGTTTCATAGCCATAAATCTTGGGTTTACACCATATTTTTCCGACAATATAATCCTTGCAAGTATCACAGATGTCATCGAGCTTATATCCGAAGCAACTGTTTTTATATCGTTCAGGTCTTTCCTGAAATAAAGCCGAATGCTGTTTACCGCACCGTGCGACGCGATGCAAATACCAGGGACGATACGATACTTAACTGAATATTTTGCATAATGAATTGACGGGACAAGTCCAGCGTTTATCTCCTTGTTTAAAAGTTTTATCGCAATTTGAGAAGGAATATCGTAAACGAGTTCAAAATTATGTTGGATTTTATTTTTCTCAATCGCATAAATTAACGGTTTCGCATTTAAAAAATCGAAAACACCAAGTTTCGCTCTTGACATTTTATAAAGTTGAGTTTAATTTTCACGGCAAGTTTAGCGGAATTTCGACATCTATCCTCTTAAGAAATTTTGAACCGAGATTTTCATATTCACCATAAAGATGATCAATTTTTTCTCCTTTGATCATTTTCTTAACAAGAATGATATAAAGCCGTTCAAAATTATAGCCATATTTTTTTGAAATTGCAAGAAGTGATTTGAATTTTCGTTCGTTAATTTTTTCACCACGAATAAATTTCACTTCAATTTTCCCAAGCTCCGTATAAATCAAACCCCGTTTGTCTCCGGTTTCTGTGAAAATTTTTTCAGCCTTTAAAAACTTTTCCATTGCTTTGTCAGTATCACCAACCACCTTCGCAAGCGTCCCCTCGCCCCAAAGCGTATAAGCATAGCTTATTTTATCCCCGATCTCTTCATAATTTTTCGTCGCAAGAGCAAAATATCTTTCTGCTTTTTCAAAATTCCCCAGCATTCTATTTGCGTTCGCGACACCACAATAGGAGTAAGCAATTCCAAATTTATCTTTTATTTTCCTGAAAATAGCGTTGGCTTCCGTATAAAATTCAAGCGATCTTTCAAAATTCCCCATTATTCTCGATACACCCCCAAGCCCACAAAGAGAATACCCAATCCCTGCTCCATCCCCAAGTTTTTTGTAAAGTGCGAGCGATTCTTTAAAAGATTCAAAAGCGCGTTTAAGTGAACCCATAAATCTTAAAGTTCCACCCTTTGCCCATAAAACATAGGCTCGCCCTTCCAAGTCATCAATTTTTCTATAAATTTCCTGAGCGATATCAAAAACTTCAATTGCCTTGCGCAATTCCCCTATAGCTCTCAAAGCGGTTCCAAGCCCAGCGTGTGCATCAGCAACTGCTCTTTCATCAATTTTTCTTGCAATCTTTAAAGCGAAACGATAATAATTTATTGCTTTCTTGAACTCGCCTGCCAACCTTGCGCAGTGCCCCTCATTTAAACGAAGATAAAAAAGCCATTCTTTATCAAAAGAATCACTATGCAAATCTTTATCAATTTTTTCATAAATCAAAAGCGCCTTCGCAAACTTGCTTTCATTCTGCAACTTTTCAGCTTTTTTAATTTCATCAATAATTTTCATCTTCAAACCCTTCCCATCCTTTTTATAAGTTCCTCAAGTTCCTTCTTTACAATATGGACTGGCAATTTAACCCTTTGCCCATGCCCCGGAAGGACCCATTCAAAATCAAAATCAAGCAATTTCTTCATCGACTCAATTTGCTTATCCCATGAATACCAGCAAACATCTCTTCCAGCGTCGAGACATTTCCCCTCCCTATCCCACCACAGGTGATCACCTGTAAACAGAAATTTATTTTTATAAAGTAAAACACAATGACCCGCTGTATGTCCCGGTGTTGGAATTACTATAAAATCTGGAACTATTTCAATGCTCTCATCCCCATCAATTATAATTTGTGCATTTTTCATCGCGATGTTATCCCGTTTGTGAATTACCATTTTTGCATTAAAGTAAAGCGCAAACTTTTCAGCATCGGCTACATCATCCCGATGCGAAAGAAAAATATAGTTTATTCCTCCCATCGCCTCAAATTTCTTCACAAGATGGAAAACAAACCTGGGCGAATCAATTAACCAGTTTCCACTTTGATTTTTTATAAAATAACTGTTTGCCCCAAATGATTTCTCTGAGTTAAAACCACAATAAAAAACATCATCTTCAATTAAAAGTGGAAAATCGCGTATAACTTTTGAAATTATGGATTTGTCAACATTCATTCCGATCGCCCCAACAGGACAGGAGATCAACGCTTGAACTGCTTTTCTTCTTTGTTCACTATTTTTAGGTTGAGAATATACATACGAGTACCCACCACAATCAGCGAAAATTTCCGGTGCTATTTGTCTGCAAACATCGCAATCTATGCAAGTTGAATCGACAAAAAATTCACCCTTTACATTTACCGAAAGAGCTTTATTTAAACTAGCCATGACTAATACTCTGCAATGACATTGTAATAAGCGTCCCTTTCAACTGGCGTTCTTCCAGCATCTTTGATAAGTTTAACAAGCTGATTTTTTGAAAGATATTGTGCTGTATCAGCGCCAGCCATATGGTAAATTCTTTCTTCCCGGACCGTTCCATCAAGGTCATCAACGCCAAAGTTTTGCGAAATTTGTGCTATTTTTACACCTGTTGAAACCCAAAAGCATTTTATATGCGGGAAATTATCAAGCATCAACCTGGCGACGGCAAAACTTTTTAAATTCTGTAAACCCGTAACCCAATCACCAGCATATTTATTATTCTTTGGATGATACGGTAAAGGAATAAAAGTTAAAAAACCACCCGTTTCATCCTGCAATTCGCGAAGTTTTATCAAATGTTCAACTCTTTCTTCAATTGTTTCCATATGTCCATAG
>JBKBWH010000181.1:0-4138 GCA_046289115.1 Candidatus Kryptonium sp. | reverse complement strand
AATAGACATAAACTTTTTCAAGAAAAGGATAAAAGAAGCAATTGAAAGAAGAAAAAAATTAAAAATCAAATCTAATGCACTTCGTTTAATCCATGCTGAGGCGGATGAAATCCCTGGGCTTATCGTAGATAAATTCGACAATTACCTTGTCCTTCAAATTAGGACCGCTGGCATTGAAAAATTCAAACATGAAATTATAACTATTTTAACGGACCTTCTGAAAATTTCTGGGATCTATGAGCGAAGCGATATGGAATCGCGTAAGGAGGAAGGACTTGAGACTTTGTCGGGCGAACTTTATGGACATGTTCCAAGATATGTTGAAATCGAGGAAAACGGTTTAAAATTTCTTGTTGATTTACATTACGGTCAAAAAACCGGATTTTACCTCGATCAGCGAGATAATAGGAAAAAAATCAAAGAGATGATAAACAAAGGCGATAGAGTCTTGGATCTTTTCTGCTACTCAGGCGCATTCAGCGTTTACTGCGCAAGCGCGGGAGCGAATGTAATCGGTGTAGATTCGGATAGAAGCGCAACTGAGCTTGCAAGGGAAAATGCAAAGATAAATAAATTGAGCGATAGAATAACCTTTCTAACTGCGGATGCCTTTGAAACCGTTGAATCATTAGCGAACTCGGGTGAAAAATTTGATTTAATTATCATAGATCCACCAGCGATGACCAAAACTAAGAAAGGAGCTGAAGGTGTTAAATGGGCTTTTCACAAATTAATTTTAAATTCACTTAAAATGCTTGAGCCCGGTGGGAAATTAATGATTTCATCCTGTGCATACCATGTTTCACTTAACATACTTCAAGAAGCAATTAGGTTTGCAAGTAATGATATTGGGAAAAAATTAAGAGTTATTGATGTAACCTTTCAACCCGAAGATCATCCATGGATACTTCAAATGCCCGAGACTTTATATCTCAAAACAATTTATCTTGAAGTTTTAAAATGAAAGCGATGGAAGTTTTTGAAAAGTTTTTTAAAACCAATTCCCCACTTTTGATCGCCCATCGGGGGTTATCAGCAGTTGCCCCAGAAAATACACTCGCTGCTTTTAAATATGCAATTCGTTCAAAAGCTGATATGATTGAAGTTGACACACGCCTTACCAAAGATGGAACTCCCGTTGTAATTCATGATGCCAAAGTCGATAGAACAACGAACGGAAGAGGGAAGGTCAAAAATTTTTATCTTTGGACTTTGAAAGAGCTTGACGCAGGGAGTTGGTTCGATTTAAAATATAAAGGCGAAAAAATACCAACGCTTGAGGAAACATTGCAATTTATAAACGGGAAAATACCAATAAACATTGAAATCAAAACATCAGCCAGAAGAAATGAAATAACTGAAAAAGTTCTTGCTGTCGTTTTCGAAAATGGATATGAAGAAAAAACCTTAATAAGCTCATTCGATCCGCGAGTTTTAAGAAGGATAAAAAAATTGACCGACAAAATACCAACCGCCCTTCTTTATCATTACCCAATTTATTTCAATCCCATCAAAACACTTAAAAATTTGAATGCCGTCGCTTTAATACATAATTTTAAGTTCACAACACCAAATCTTGTCAAAAAAATACATGATGCGGGTTTTAAAATTTTCGTCTACACTGTAAATGATCCAAAAGATATAAGAAAAATGATAGACATCGGGGTCGACGGAATCATAACAGACAATGTGCGCCTTGCCCGGGGCGTTTTAAAGCTACTTCGCTAAACTTACAATTGTGGTAATCTTTTGACTCATCGGAATGGTCATTTCAACTTGTCCAGATATTCCCATAGCTGTTTCTATTTCTGAAACTGTTTCAGAGCGAACCAAAAGTCCACTTTTCAAATCAACCCATATCTTTCCGATGTTTTTCCCCTCGCCTTCAAGACCATAATTCATCCCTTGAATTACACCCTGTCCAGAAATTGCAAAATTAGAGCTAAGTATTAACCGCGCACATTCTATATCATTTATCTTTTCCACACCATCAAAAGTATATCGTCCTCGTGCCTTTACAACAGTTTGTCCACTTTCATTAGAAGTTGTATCGATATAAGAAAAATCCCAAGTATCACCTTTTGAAATTTTTCTTTCAGGGAAAACTACGGTATGGGAATACGACCTTTTATCGATTCCTCTACCGCTCATCCCCAATAATTTGGAATCTTTCATCTCAACAACCTCAAAACTTATCCCTTTTCCATACTTATCAAGAACTTGTTTTAACTTTAGATGTATTGGAACAACAAAGCTCGTATCAAGCGGAGGAGTTTGCGCTCTGACTCCGGTTTTGATCGTGTCAACTGAAATTATCATTTCAATATTTCCCTCTGGTGAAACATCTTGGATGAAATAAGAAAATTTTGTTTCCGTTTTTGAGTTTACAACCTGTTCCATCCCCATTGCCGACTGCGTCAAAACCCCCTCACTTGAGAGATAATAAACAAAATTTTTCCCCTTCTCCGGTTGAAATCTAAGCAAAACTTCTTGCGAATATAAAAATTGTGAAAGGATGAAAAAAGAGATAAACGCTAAAAAGATTCCCCTCATTTAAAGTTTCTCCTTCTTATTTTGTTTATCTTTTTGACAATATAACGCGATTAAAAAGAAAAAACAAATCTTATCTTTCTCCCGCAAATTGCTCAATTTTTCAGTTTTTGTTATATTATCTCAAAATAAACAATGGAAGGTAACCATGACTTATCTTGTGACTGCAAGAAAATGGAGACCGTCAAAGTTTAGTGAAGTTGTGGGACAGGAACATGTAACAGCGACGCTTTTAAATTCACTTAAACTTGGGAGAGTTGCCCACGCTTACATTTTCGCTGGACCTCGAGGCGTCGGTAAAACGACAGTCGCACGAATTCTTGCCAAGGCGATAAATTGTCTTAATCCTCAAGACTATGAACCTTGCAATGAATGTGAAATGTGCCTTGAAATTTCAAATGGCAGAAGTATTGATGTCCTTGAAATCGACGGGGCTTCAAACAGAGGAATTGATGAAGTTAGGGATCTCCGCGAATCCGTGAGATACACACCAACAAAAGCGAAATATAAGGTTTATATCATTGATGAAGTACACATGCTCACAAAGGAAGCTTTCAATGCACTTTTAAAAACGCTCGAAGAGCCGCCTTCACATATACTTTTCATATTTGCAACCACAGAACCGCATAGAGTACCCTCAACAATCTTATCAAGATGTCAAAGGTTTGATTTCAGAAGAATTGAGATACAAAAAATTATTGAACGATTAAAACTTATCGCGCAGCAGGACAAGATTCAAATAGATGAGGATTCACTCTTCACAATTGCGAAAAAAGCAAACGGCTCGCTAAGGGATGCCTTAAGCATATTTGATCAAGTTGTATCATTCTGTGGCGAAAACATAAAATTTGAAGATGTGATAAAAGCTCTTAACATAATTGATCAAGAAATTTTCTTCAGGGTCACAGATATAGTTAAAGAGAAAAATGTAAAAGCTGGGCTTGAGCTTGTTGATGAAATAACTAAACTTGGCTACGACTTTCAAGAATTTTTGACTGGTCTATCGGAACATTTAAGAAATTTCCTCGTTGTAATAACGACGAAGTCAACCGAACTTATCGAAGCGACGGAATATTATAAATCTCAGTATATCAGCCAAGCTGATAGCTTCACAGAATCAGATATAATAAGAATGTTAAAAATTGTAAATGATGCCGAGGCTTCAATAAAATGGGCACCTCAACCGAGGTTAAAACTTGAAATGACTTTAACACAACTTGCATCTCTTGATAGTGCTGTAAAAATTCAAGAATTGCTCTCAAAAATAGAGGAACTTGAAAAATATCTTAATTCATCCGGAGGCGCTAACCCCGAAAATTTTAATATCCCCCCGGAAGGGGGAAATAAAGTAAAAAACATACAACAGGTAAAATCAACCACAAAAAATGAAACACCATCGCTTCAAAGTGTCGATATCATCGATGACATCAATAAGTTGTTCGATGAGCCAACTAAAATCTACGAGCCAAAAATACCCACAAAAAACGAAACATCTGAAATTATAAACCTTGAGGAGGCTTTAAATCTAATTCGTGAAAAATGGGATGAAATCGCAAATAAAGCACAAAACTATAATTTAAATCTTGCC
>JBKBWH010000180.1:0-4143 GCA_046289115.1 Candidatus Kryptonium sp. | reverse complement strand
TGGAAGAATTGTTAATGTTTTGCTTACCAAGTTGTCAGATATATTTTCATCAGGGGGAAATAAAACTTTTAGAAGTGATTTATATTCGCCTGAAATTAATCCACTTACATTGAGTTCAATTTGCATTGAATCGGTTGACTCAATTTTTTGAAGCAAGAGAAGCTCAGCAAATTTTTCATCATCTTGAAAAATTGAATTTTTGTTTACATCAATTAAAAATTCAACCTTTAAACTTTCTGCCGGGTTAATTCCGATGTTGTATATAGTAGTTTTGACTTTGAAGCTCTGATATTGAAATATTATGGTTGGATCAGTTGTGAAGGTTTTTATTTTTACATCGTTAAATTTAGCCATAATGCTATTTTTTCTCCCCGGCGTGCTTCTTTCGGGGTCGGTTGAAATTCCCCAAGTTGATTTTAAATTTGAGTTCCCGTTTGGATATATTCGTTCAATTGAATATCCGCTCACGACCCAGCTTCTTTTGTAATAAACGCTGTCAATTACAAAACCAGTTGAATCAAAAACTACAACTGCATCTGAATCATTTCTGAATAAGTAAGTTGGCATTTGGGGGAGGATGAAAACTTTTGAGGGTATATTTGAGTGAAAATAAAAAATTGTATCGCTTTTGGTTATGACTGCATAACTATCAGGTTGGAGCACGTAATCTGAGGTTGTGATTGTGTATTTGGTTGATGTATTTCTATTTGAAATTTTCCAGTTTTTTAAGTTGACGGGTTCAGATGAGAAATTTAAAATCTCTATCCATTCGGGTTCGCCACCTTGGGGCGCATTCATTATTTCGTTTATTATAACTCCTTGCGAAAAAATGCTTGACACGAAGAGAAAGGGGAAAACTATTTTAAGAAATTTTAACATCACTGCTTAAACGTTTACTTTTCAAAATAAAGATGGTTGCAATTACGAGGACAAAACTTGTTATAACGCTTCCCTCAGGACCAAATTTTCCACCAGATATTATGTTTTCACTTGATATCTCAACATTAAAGGCGGGCTCGATCAAGGTTAAACCACTTACAGGTAGGGAGTAAAAATAGCCTTGAAAAAAGTTCCATGAAAAGTGCAAGGATATTGGCAACCATAGGGAGCGAGTTTTTATATACGATGCGGAAAGCCAAATGCCAGCGAAGAAGATATTTAAAACTGCAATTAGATTTACGTTTGGATTTTGGAGGTGTGCAAGTGAGAAAATGAGTGAAAAAATCAATGTCGCAACGATTGGACTTGTTCCATCTATTAATCGCTGAAAAGGGTAGCCACGGAATAAAATCTCTTCAAAAAGGGCAACCATTAGGAAAAGCAAGAATGCTTTAAAAATTTGTGGATATATTTGATTTAGGGTGAGTTCGTATTTATAATACCCTAATGTCAAGTTCACAGCAACGACAGATGTTATCATAATGAAACCAAGGATTAAGCCAAGAGAAATTTCATATATCGCATTTGGTTTCAATCTCAAGCCCACATCTTCAAAATTTCTCTTCTCAAAAAATTTCATCATTAGAAATGTTGATATCACAACTGAAATCAGTGCGATAAGTTCACTGATGAAAATATCTGTGATTGGTAAAAATAAGGCGAAGCTTAAGTTTAAGAGCAAAAGCAAAACGATGAAGTTTACAAAGAAGATTAAAATTTTCCAGCCATTGCGAATTTTATTCTCTTTGTTCAGGAAAATTGCTTTCATTTTTTAAGATTTTTTGCTTTTAAGAAGTTGAGCGCTTTCCTGCCGATATCTTTTCTATAGTGCATGCCGTCAAATTTTATTTTTTCAACTGCCGAGTAAACTTTTTTAATTGTTCCTTCAAAATCATTTTCTTCACCAATTGCGGTGACCCCGATGACGCGACCTCCGGAGGTTAAAATTTTCCCGTCGACCTTTTTCGTCCCAGCATGAAATAAAATTATATCTTCCATCTTTTTAACTTCGTCGAGTCCATAGATTTCTTTGCCGGTTTCATAATCATCTGGATAGCCAGCGGAGGCAAGTATAACACAAATTGCTGTAGATTTTTTAATATTGTAATTAAAATTTTTAATCCCACCATCTATCGCTTTGAAAAATATATCAATTATATCGCCATCTAACAGGGGCAGAACAACCTGAGTCTCTGGGTCACCAAAGCGACAGTTAAATTCAAGAACTTTTGGTCCGTCAGAAGTAAGCATAAGCCCGCAGTATAAACAGCCTTTAAATTCTCTACCCTCATTTTTTAAGCCTTGAATTGCGGGTTTAATTATTTGTGTTTTTATTTTTTCGAACGTTGTCTTATCGAGCATAGGAGTTGGGGCGTAAGAGCCCATACCACCTGTATTCTTTCCTTTGTCGTTATCAAATACGCGTTTGTAATCCTGCGCAGGAGCAAGGGTTATGAAATCATCTCCATCGGTTATCGCAAAAACTGAGGCTTCTTCACCTTTTAAAAATTCTTCAATCACGATTTTTTCTCCAGCTTTTCCAAAGATTTTATCAGAAAAATACAGATCAATTGTTTTGATTGCTTCGTTGATGTTTTCACATACTGTTACGCCTTTTCCGCCTGCCAGCCCATCTGCTTTTATCACAATTGGTGGAGTTAAACCGAGAATAAATTTTTTTGCCTTTTCAGCTTCATCACATGTAAATGTTTCGTAATTTGCTGTTGGGATATTGTATTTTTTCATAAAGTTTTTGGCGAAAACTTTGCTGCTTTCAATTTCTGCAGCGACCTTCCGAGGTCCAAAAATTTTCAAGCCATTTGATTCAAACAAGTCGACGATTCCAAGTGAGAGTGGAAGTTCAGGTCCAACGATTGTAAGATCGATTTTATGTTCAAGTGCAAATTTTAGAAGTGAATTTAAATCGTCAGCTTTGATTGGGACAGTTTCAGCTATTTCGGCAATGCCAGCATTTCCAGGAGCGCAGAAGATTTTTTCAACATTTGGAGATTGAGAAATTTTCCACACAAGTGCGTGTTCCCGTCCCCCGCCACCTATAACGAAGACCTTCATTTGACCGAATTTATTAATTTTTAATCAAAAGTTAGCATTTCAAGTTCACGGACAAGATTTATAATCACCTTTTTAATGTCATAGTTTTCGAGGTTTACCTTTGGTTTGATCTCTTTTTGGCTTATGTAAAGTTCAAATGCTTTCGCAAATGCGTTTATAATTGAGGAAGGCTCGTTGATATCAGCTATCAAGCAATTTTTATAATCGCCAATGATGTATCGGTAGTGGTTTTGTCCGTTAATTATCGCTATATATGGTTTCCCAGTTGCGATGTAGTCGTATGAAACATTTGCGGTATCGAGGTCATCAAGATAGATAAGATAGTTTGACGAGAGAAGAATTTTTATATAATTTTCACGCTGGATGTTCAGGTAGATGTTGACATTTTCTTTCAGTTGGAGTTTTGAAAGCAAGTTTAAGACCTCGTTGGCAGGGATGCCGATTAAGTTAAGCAAGAGTGATTTTTTGAAAAGGGGATCCTTTTTTGCAAGGGAAGCGAGAGCGGTTAAAATTGGTTTAAATCTTTTAGCTGTGATCTTGCCGTATGATATTGTAAGTGTAAATTTATCGCCAAGTTTAGGGCTATAGCCTTGGAATTCGGAGAAATCAAATCCAGTTGGAATTATCTTGACGGAGTTATAATCGAGGAAAAGGTAATTTTGAAGTAAATGGTCTTTAATTTTTCTGTTATCCGCTGTAATTAGTGAGCAAGCTCTTAAAAGTTTTTCCTCTTTTGATGTAATTAATTTCCGCTTGTGCTGGATTGAATGGTAATCAACTATTAGTGGAATTTTAAATTTTTTTGAAAGGTGGGCACCAATTTTAATTGTTGAAAGTGGTGGTGCAAATGCAATAATTGCGTTGTATTTGTCAGATCTTAAAATTTTCTCCCCAAGTTTAATCGCTTTAAATTTCCAAACATCCTCAGGCTCATCCAAGCCAAAAGCTTTTGCAATGTAGAATAAAAGTTTTGAAGTTAATTCCTTCTTTATATTCGGATGGTTCACGGTTGCGATTTTTGAAAATGGTTTTAAAAGGATAAACAGGATTAATCCTCCTTCTCCTAACACTGGGGTACAAGATGAGTGGTCTTCTATTATATTGGATAATAATTCTCAGGTTATCCAAAAC
>JBKBWH010000017.1:0-16602 GCA_046289115.1 Candidatus Kryptonium sp. | reverse complement strand
CCAGCAATTGCACTTATAGCATAGCTTGGCCACACACCACTTACCACCGCATCATCTAAAGTTGCAAGATCCATAAGGTCAAGCACATCATCCCCTTCACCATTCGTTGCATCACCATCACCCCCAGTTCCATATACATCAGCACTCCTTCTGTCAGCTTTATCAGGATTAGAACCATCATACCCGTTCGGATCAGAACCACCACCGTAAAATGCTCTGGAACCATTAGGGTCATTAACAGTAACTGCAGAGTAATTTCCAACCAATACATCAGCAAGACCAGTCACATCAACTACATTAACAGAATTATCCCAATTTATATCCCCATATTTACGAGATGCTGTATAACCAGTTGGTGTAAATGTTGGTGAAGAAGTTGGTGGTGTAAATGTTGACGCAGTGATGCTTATTGTAGCAGGACTTAAAGTAGTTGTACCTGGTTGGGGGTTAGCGCCACTCGGATAGTCTCTTATAACTGTTGAAGCATTGCTTAAAGTGACGCTATATGATGAACCAGCAGATAAAGATGGCAATGTCACCACAAGGACAGATGAATTATAACCTGGCTGAAACATTCGTCGTATGGTTTTACCATAAACAAGAACCCTAACACCATTTGTTATGCTAGATTTCGTAATATTAAAATTTGAAGATAACGTAGAATATAAGGCAACATTGCTGACACCTATTGTCACATTAGTAGAAGTTATATCAACTTGAAAGCTCGAAACGCCTTGAGTTGTGTAGCTATTGTTTAAAACAACAAAAATCTGTTGCCCAGAGACTCCCGCATCAACCTCAATACTTGATTGATGCCAGCCTATTCTCACTTGTGAAAAAGTTAATCCAGAGGAAATAAAAAGTAAAAAGATAAATAGTCCTATCTTTTTCATGGCTACCTCTTAGTTGTTTTTAGTTTTTCATTGAAAATATAATAAAATTAACAGATATTGTCAAGAGCAACTTTGCTAAATTAAGAAACTCTAATAAATTTTTCAATTTCGTTCTCACTTAAATTTTGCAAACATCAAACAGTCCCTGTGTGATGCATATCACGTTTTGAAAATACTAAAAAGGAGCGGAGGGTGAGGGACGCGAACCCCCAAGGGCGCGAAGCCCAGCGGTTTTCAAGACCGCCGCCTTACCAATTAGGCTAACCCTCCTTTTTCGGTTATAAATTTATAAAATTTTGCCAATAAAATCAATTTTTCAGCAAAATCCACGACAAATTCAGTGCAACACGCCCCTCAAAATTTAATATAACCCACTTGCGCCTTAAACACTTGACTTTTAATCAATACTTTTTTATCTTAAATCAAAACCAAAAAAGAGGATTAGAAAGCAATGAAAACAATGAAATTCTTTTTCATTCTAATTGCTGGGGTATGGATTTCATTTCTAATTCAGGGATGCGCACCAACAGCTGAACAGGAAGATATTTATGGGGGTGTGGTAGAAGAAACAGCTGAAGGTGTTGATACAGCATATATAGCCACTTTATCTGAAGAAAACAGGTCTTTGAGAGAACAAATTGCTAAACTACAGAATCAAAATGTTAAGCTTCAAAGTGAAAAAAATGAATTGGAAAAAAACTTACGTTCACTTCAGGAAAGCAACACACAATTAACAGCTAAAATTTCTGAACTGGGTCAGCAACTCGAAGCGGAGAAACAAAAAACAAGGGAGCTCTCCGCAAAACTTGCACAATATGAAGCACTACCACAGCCGGGTGCAAGTGAAATGGAATTAAGAAATGAAATTGCAAAGCGCGACAGTGAAATCGCAGAATATAAAAAGCAAATAAGGGACCTGCAGGCAAAACTTGCAGAGCTCGAAACAAAAGTTGCAACACAACCTACTGAAACTCCACCTGCTATAGTCGGCGGAGAAGTTAAATTGATTTATCCCGGGATCACACCTGAAACGCCAAAAATTGAAATGACGGAAAAACAATTTAAAAACTACTATGACCTCGGACTCAAGGAATTCAGAAATCGCAGATATAAAACATCTATCGCTTACTTTGATACATTGCTACGAAGCAATATTGAAACGAATTTGAAAATAAACGCTGCTTATTGGCTTGGCGAAAATTATTTCGCTTTAAAACAATATGAGAAAGCGATTGAATACTTCAACTATGTTGCACAGATAAAGTCAGCTAAAACTCCAGATGCTCTATATATGCTTGGGAGATGCTACGCAGCACTTGGAAAGATTAAAGAAGCAAGGGAATATATGAGCCGCGTTTTAAAAGAATATCCGAAAAGCCCAGTCGCTAAAAAAGCTAAAGATAGGTTAGAGAGATTATGAAACTTAAATTCACATTTTTACTGATTTTAACTTTGCTTTTTCTTTCCTCATGCACAAAGGAACAACAGAGTCAAATTTTACCTTATATCAATATCACGGTTGATAATCAATCTTTCAAGATGGACTCAGTTATAGCAATGTATGATGACTCAGTGGGGGTTATGAATTTGCTTGGAACAAGATACAGCGGTGGGAAACTTGCAAATCTTATCGCTATTGGGTTTAAATTTTCAACTGGGACGCAGGCGCCCAAAACATACGATGCCTCAAAAACTCCTATCGAAATGATGGCAGTTTACATTGACTCCGAAAGTATTGTCTATTCAACAGCTACGCTTGACTCGCTCCAAAATCCAGCAAACCCAATAGGCACGGGGATTTTAAACCTTACTTCGCACAACTTATCACTTCATACCATCGCTGGAAACTTTGAACTTAGACCGAAGGAAATAGACCCGCAAACATGGGAACCGAAAACAAGAGTAATTCAGATAAGTGGTTCATTTCAAACATATTATGTTTTCCTTACAAGAGGCTATACACCCCCAATACCTATGAAAGTTTTACCTATGTTACACAGCGGTTCAATTAAGTGACTCTGACACTTCGGTTATCTGTGCATTACAACGAGGACATTTATAAGCGGAAGTTTTGCGGCGAGATTTAACAATTAAAGGACAACCACATTCGGGGCAAGGCTTATTTACAGGTTTATCCCAAACTATAAAGTTGCAATTTGGATAATTTGAACAGGCGTAGAAAGTTCTCTTCCGTTTACTCTTTCTTTCAACAAGTTCTCCAACTCCACATTCAGGGCATTTTATTCCTGTTGTTATTGATTCAGTATATCTACACGACGGATAATTTTCACATCCATAAAACTTCCCAAATTTTCCACGCCTTAAAATCAATCTCCCACCACATTGAGGACAAATCCTTGCCTCTTCAATTATTCCATTTTGAGGGAAAGCCAACATATTTTTGCAATCAGGATTTGAACAAGTAAGATATTTGCCATCCCTATCAACTTTGACAAGCATTTTAGAACCACATCTGTTGCATACTATATCGGTTTCCTCCTGAATCAGCTCTTTTATCTCCTCCTTCTTTTCCTCAAGTTCCCTCAAATGTTTATCAAACGGTTTGAAGAATGAATCAACAACCTCAAAATATCCTTTCCTTCCAGAAGCTATCTCATCTAAATCTTCTTCCATCCTCGCTGTAAACTTATAATCAACGATATCAGAAAATTTAGATGTAAGAATTTTGTTCACGGCAAAGCCAAGATCGGTTGGGACAAGTTTCCTGTCCTGCAGTTCAACATATCCACGCTCAAGGATTGTGCTAACTATTGTTGCATAAGTGCTTGGTCTTCCGATACCTCTTGATTCAAGCTCTTTGACAAGCGAGGCTTCGGTATATCTTGCTGGTGGCTTCGTAAAATGCTGCTCTGGAATAAGGTTTGTAAGATTTAAAACCTCACCAACATTTATCTTAACAGGTATCTTGACTTCCTTTTCTTCTTTTTCTTCTGACTCAATTTTTGTTTCTTCATAAATTTGCATATAACCATTAAACTTGACTATAGAGCCAGTTGCCCTAAAAAGATAATTATCTGCAGTTATATCAACAATTGTTTGATCAACTACAGCCGAGGACATTTGGCAAGCAACAAACCTATTCCAAATCAGCTCATAAAGAGCAAATAGATTTTCATCAAGATATTTTTTGACAACCTTTGGTTCATACTTCATATAAGTTGGTCTTATTGCTTCATGGGCGTCCTGGCTCACCTTTGACTTTTTGAAAACCCTCGGAGTTTGCGGTAGATATTCTTTACCGTAATTGTTGTAAATGTATTCTCTTACAGCGTTTACCGCCTCATCGCTTAATCTCGTTGAATCTGTTCTCATATATGTTATCAATCCAACTCTCCCTTCATCGCCGAGTTCAACTCCCTCATAAAGCTGTTGTGCAAGCATCATCGTTTTCTTCGGTGAGAAACGGAGTTTATTGCTTGCTTCTTGCTGAAGTGTGCTTGTGATAAATGGTGGAGGTGGATTTCGTAAAATTTCCTTTTTCTTAATATCTGAAATTACAAAATTCTTACCCTTTAACTCATCCAAAATTCTTTCAGCGGTCTTTTCATCAGGGATTTTGGGGTCTTCGCCATTTATCTTAAATAACTTTGCTTTTAAAACTTCTCCCGCTTGGGTTTGAAATTCTGCCTCAATCGTCCAGTATTCCTCAGGTTTGAAATTTCTTATTTCCTCCTCGCGTTCACAGACCAAACGGAGTGCAACCGACTGAACCCTCCCAGCGGATAAAGAAATTTTATCATTCACAACCTTCTTTAAAAATGGACTGATCCTATAACCAACGATCCTATCAAGAACACGCCTAGCTTGCTGGGCTTCGACAAGGTTCATATCAATATCGCGAGGATTCTGCATTCCTCTCTCAATTCCATTTTTAGTTATCTCTGTGAAAAGAACACGCTTTACATTGGGGTTTACATCTTCAATTTCAGTTTTTATATGCCATGCAATTGCCTCACCTTCTCTATCCGGGTCAGTTGCAATGATGACTTTGCTCACCTTACTTGCAAGGTCCTTCAACTTCTTTAGAATTTCTTTTTTCCCGCTTATCACTATATATCTGGGTTTATACCCTTTATCGATATCTATTCCAAGCTTTGATTCATCTCTTGGTTTTTGGGGCAGGTCTTTAACATGACCAACGGATGCCTCAACTATAAATTCACCACCAAGATACTTGCCAATGGTTTTTGCTTTTGCTGGAGATTCAACTATCACAAGACCTTTTGCCTGAGAGCTTTTAGACATCACGAAAAACATTTTTTGTTTTTAACAAAAAAGCGACGGTTGAAATCAAACCGCCGCTTATATTAACATCTCTTCAAGATTAAAAGTTAACTTTTAAAGTGATTCTGCTTTCTTTTCCAGAACTTGGGCTTTTTCCTCTTCAACTTTTTCAACTTCCTTAATGACTTCCTTAGGCATCACTCTGACATCGCGATAATCTTTCTTATCACTTCTAAATCCAGTACCGGCGGGGATTAACTGTCCAACGACAACATTTTCTTTCAAACCACGCAAGTAATCAACCTTTGCTTCTATAGCTGCATCCGTCAAAACACGAGTTGTTTCTTGGAAAGAAGCAGCTGAAATCCAGCTTTCGGATGTAAGAGCAGCACTCGTTATCCCAAGCAATATGGGTTCAAATTCCGCACCCTTCGCAGGACGGTATTCCGCAGGTTTCTTCTTTCTTCTCTTTAAGTTCTCATTTTCTCTTTCAACTTCACTTCTCGATTTCAATTGCCCTACTTTAAACTTAGAATCACCCTTGCTTGTTATAACCACCATACCTCTGATTCTATCGTTTTCTTCATCAACGACATCTTTATCAACTATGTCTCTCTCAAGGAACTTAGTGTCACCTGGGTTTGTAATCTTAACCTTTCTCATCATCTGCCTTACAATTACCTCTATATGCTTATCGTTTATCTCAACGCCCTCATTTCTGTAAACATCCTGAATTTCATTGACAAGATACTGTTGAACTGCGTTAAGCCCCTTTATACTCAAAATTTTATGCGGATCAATTGGACCATCTGTTAACCTATCACCAGCATAGACTCGGTCACCATCCTCAACAAGCAAATGTTTCGTCTGCGGTATTTGATATTCTTTCTTAAACTGCCCATCATCACTTGTTATTCTAACAATGTAATAATTCTTCTCGGTCCTCACACTTACAACACCATCAATTTCAGCTAGTTCAGCTGGGTTGTTAGGTGTTCTCGCTTCAAAAAGATTCACAACCTTTGGCAAACCACCTGTTATATCTCTTATCTTAGCTTGTTCTCTTGGAATTTTAGCTATGATATCACCAGCTTTGATACTCACACCATCGTTAAGGTTTTCATCTACAAGCGCCCTTACCGGGATCGGTTGATAATATTCTTCACCTTCCGGAGTAGTGATTTTAATTTTCGGAACCTTGGTTTTATCTTTTGCTTCAATTATAACCCTTTGCATATGTCCAGTCGTCTCATCCGCCTCTTCACGATATGTGATATCAGGGATGAAATCGATAAGCTCAACTCGTCCTGATCTCTCTGCAAGTATAAGCGAATTATATGGGTCAGTTTCATAAAGTTCAGCACCCCTCTCAACATATTGACCATCTCTCACCTTTAAATCAGAAGCATACGGTACTGCGTATTTTTTAGCGATCCCGCTTTTTTCATCCTCAATGAGTATATATCCATGTCTGGAAATGACGCGTAGAACAGTCTCCTGCTCATATTCATCTATTTTCTCATATTCGATATACTTTATATTTACAAACCTGACTTTTCCACTGTTTTTAGCTAAGACTTTTGAAGCCCTATAACCCGCACCAGCTACACTACCACCTGTATGGAAGGTTCTAAGTGTAAGCTGCGTCCCGGGTTCACCTATGGATTGAGCTGCGATTATTCCAACAGCTTCACCAACTTCAACCATTCTTCCAGTAGCAAGATTTCTACCATAACATTTCACACATACACCATATTTGGATTCACATGTGAGAACGGAACGAACTTCAACCTCATCAATGCCGGCTTCCTCAATCTTTTGTGCAAGTTCTTCAGTAATTTCCTGACCAGATTCAACGATGATCTCGCCCGTAATGGGGTGATAAATATCATGTAAAGCAACCCTTCCAACAAGTCTATCTGCAAGTGATACCATAACCTCTTCTCCACCCTCCTCCTTGAGGCTTGTCACAGTAATTCCTCTAACTGTGCCACAATCTTCCTCTGTCACGACGACATCTTGAGCCACATCAACAAGGCGCCTCGTAAGATAACCAGCATCGGATGTTTTCAAAGCTGTATCAGCAAGACCTTTTCTTGCACCGTGAGTTGAAAGGAAGTATTCCCAAATTGAAAGACCCTCACGGAAGTTAGAAAGAATTGGATGCTCAATCATTTCATAAGGCTGTCCCGTCATTCCTTTCTGGGGCTTCTGCATCAATCCGCGCATTCCACCAAGCTGTCTTATCTGATCTTTTGAACCACGTGCGCCCGAATCAAGCATAACGAAAAGTGGGTTAAATCCTTGACTTACCTTCGAAAGCTTATCAAACAAAACCTTTGCAACTTTCTCAGTCGCAGCTGACCACTCATCAATAACCTTGTTATATCTTTCTGTATCGGTAATTTCCCCAGCAAGGTGATCCCTATGATGAATCTCAACCCGCCTCCGATATTCCTCTATTATCTGCTCCTTTTCCTCTGGAACAATTACATCCGGTACACCAATTGAAATTCCTGACTTCGTCGCGTAATAAAACCCCATATCCTTCATCTCATCAAGGAATTCAGCGGTTATAACATTTCCAAACTTGCTGTAAATTTTTGCTATTAAGTTTGTAAGTTTTTTCTTCGTCAAAACATCGTTGATAAATCCGATGCCCTTTGGAACTATTTGATTGAAGATAACTCTACCCGTTGTGGTTTCAACAAGTTCATATTTACCCGTTTCATGATTTAAAATTCTAACCTTGATCTTCGCATGGAGACCGAGTTTACCGCTACTGTGGGCAATTATGACCTCCTCAGGTGAAAAGAAAGTTTTTCCTTCGCCTGGCTCTCCATCTTTTTCCTTCGTCAGGTAATAAAGACCAAGCACTATATCCTGCGTTGCAATTGTAATTGGTTTACCATCAGCTGGTTTAAGCAAGTTATGGCTCGACAACATCAATATCCTTGCTTCAAGTTGGGCTTCGTAAGAAAGTGGAACATGGACCGCCATTTGATCGCCGTCAAAATCAGCGTTGAAAGCAACACAAACAAGCGGATGCAATTGAATTGCTTTCGCATCAGTCAAAACAGGCTGAAATGCCTGAATTCCAAGACGATGCAAAGTTGGTGCACGATTCAAAAGAACAGGGTGACCTTCAACAACTTTCTCCAAAATTTCCCAAATAATTGGGTCTTTCCTTTCAATTATTTTCTTAGCGGTGCGAGCAGCTTTTGCATAACCACGCTCCATTAACTTGCGAATCAAAAATGGTTTGAACAACTCAACCGCCATATCCTTTGGCAATCCACATTGATGAAGCTTTAGCTCAGGTCCAACAACTATAACAGAACGTCCCGAATAATCAACTCTCTTACCGAGCAAATTCTGTCTAAATCTACCTTGTTTCCCCTTCAAAATGTCGGATAAAGATTTAAGAGGTCTATTGGTGTCTGCCTTTACTGCATTCACACGTCTTGAATTGTCAAGCAATGCATCAACCGCCTCTTGAAGCATCCGTTTTTCATTCCTGAGAATTATTTCAGGTGCCTTTATCTCCTTTAACCTCTTTAACCTGTTGTTTCTGATTATAACCCTGCGATAAAGGTCATTCAAATCACTTGTCGCAAACCTGCCCCCTTCAAGAGGAACAAGCGGTCTCAACTCAGGTGGGATAACTGGTATTATCGTCAGAACCATCCACTCGGGCTTATTGACAAACTCTTCCTTACCTTTCACAACTATTTTCTGATTAAACGCTTCAACTACCTTCAGTCGCTTTAAAATTTCATATTTCTTTTGCTCAGAAGTTTCTTCGGCAAGCTGATTCTTTAACTCATTTGATAATTCTTCAATATCAATATTTCTCAAAAGGTCTCTTATCGCCTCACCACCCATCTTGGCAATAAATTTATCAGGATGCTCATCCGGCAGTTTGTCGTTATCAGGGAATTTCTCAAGTATTTCTTGATATTGCTCTTCGGTAATTAAATCTTTCTCTTTTAACCCTGTCTTCCCAGGTTTTATCACAACATATGATTCATAATAAACTATCTTCTCAAGGTCCTTGGTCGACATCCCAAGCAGTGAGCCAATCTTGCTCGGAACAGACCTCAAATACCATATATGCACAACTGGAACAGCAAGTTCAATATGCCCCATTCTTTCTCGCCTTACGCTTCTCTGGGTGACTTCAACACCACATCTATCACATACAACACCACGATATCTTATCCTCTTGTACTTTCCACAGTGACATTCCCAATCCTTTACAGGTCCAAATATCTTTTCGCAGAAAAGACCATCCCTTTCAGGTTTATATGTTCTGTAATTTATTGTCTCAGGCTTTGTAACCTCGCCACAAGACCACTGTAGTATAGTGTCAGGGCTTGCTAACTTAATTGAAACCTTTGAAATTTGCTTTTTCCTTAAAAGTCCTTCTTTTAAAACCCGCAGTTTCTCCATTTTTTAAAACCTCCGAGAAAATTTATTTTTATTCAATTCTCACATCAAGACCAAGACCCTGAAGCTCACGAACAAGAACATTGAACGATTCAGGTATCCCAGGCTCCGGTAAATTATCACCCTTTACAATTGCCTCATATGCCTTTGAACGACCTTGAATATCATCGGATTTATAAGTTAACATTTCCTGCAATGTATAAGCTGCACCATAAGCCTCAAGAGCCCACACCTCCATCTCTCCAAGTCGCTGTCCACCAAACTGAGCTTTTCCACCCAATGGCTGCTGAGTGATAAGCGAATAAGGTCCAATTGACCTTGCATGAATCTTATCTTCAACCATATGGATGAGTTTCATCATATAAATATATCCAACTGTAACTTCCTGATCAAACGGTTCACCTGTCCTTCCGTCATAAAGTTTTATTTTCCCAGTCTCAGGCAAACCTGCTTTCCTTAACTCCTCCTGAATATCTTCCCATTTTGCTCCATCAAATATCGGGCTTGCATATTTAACACCGAGCTTCTTAGCAGCCCAACCAAGAGCAGTTTCAAATAGCTGTCCCAAATTCATTCTTGAAGGAACGCCCAATGGATTTAAAACTATATCAACAGGAGTTCCATCAGGAAGGAAAGGCATATCTTCAACAGGAGCAACTTTTGCTATAACACCTTTGTTTCCATGGCGACCTGCCATCTTATCCCCAACTTGCAATTTTCTCTTCTTTGCAACATAAACACGCGCAAGCTGCACAACCCCAGGTTGAAGTTCGTCAACTTGAACTTTGTATCTTTCAATCTTTGCCTGTGACTCAATATCTTGCAACTTCTTCAAATAATTTTCATAAAGTTGCTTCTTCAATGCATTTTTCCTCGAGCTTTCAACCCATTCAGCATCATAATCAAGATCATCAAGCTCATCAATGCGCGCCTTAAATACCTCAGGCTTCAAACTAACCCCACTTCTTATGACAACCTCACCCTTTTTATTCCTTATCCCAAGCGATGTTTCACCCTCAAGTAGTTGACCAAGTTTTTCAGCGAGTTTTTCTTTCGTTTCAGCGATTAACTTCTTTCGCTTCCTTTCTATACTGTCCAAAAGTTTCTTTTCCTGCTTCTTTGATTCTGCATCTTTCTTCTTACGCTGGAAAAGCTTCGTCGCTATAACGACTCCCTTCAAACCAGGGCTTGCCCTCAAAGACGCATCTTTCACTTCACCAGCTTTTTCACCAAATATAGCTCTTAGAAGTTTTTCTTCAGGAGTTGGTTCGGTCTCTGCCTTCGGCGTTATCTTACCGATCAAAATATCACCCTCTTTGACATAGGTCCCAACTTTAACTATGCCATTCTCATCAAGGTCTTTGATCGCTTCCTCGCTTACATTGGGAATCTCTCTCGTAAATTCCTCTTCACCACGACGAGTATCATGGACAGAGAGCTCAAATTCTTCTATATGAACTGATGTAAAAGCATCCTCAGCTACCAATTTTTCGCTCACAATGATAGCATCTTCAAAATTATAACCTCTCCACGGCATAAAAGCAACAAGAACATTTCTACCAAGCGCAAGCTCGCCATGATCAATCGCTGGTCCATCAGCTAAAATATCCCCAGCCTTAACTCTCTGACCGACCTTCACGATCGGCTTTTGATTTATACAGGTATCTTGGTTTGACCTTGCAAATTTAGTTAACTTGTATTCAACTGTATATTTATCATCAAAGCTTAAAATCTCTTCAATGCTTCCCTTTTTGTGATCATATTCAACTACAATCTTAGTTGCATCAACATATTTTACCACGCCATCACCTTCAGCTACTATTACCATCCTTGAATCGCGAGCAACTTTATCTTCAAATCCCGTGCCGACAAGTGGCGCCTCAGGTCTCAAAAGCGGAACCGCCTGCCTTTGCATGTTCGAACCCATAAGAGCACGGTTTGCATCATCATGCTCAAGAAATGGAATAAGCGATGCTGAAACACTAACAATCTGATTCGGTGAAATATCCATATATTGAACCTCTTCAGGAGACACAACAACAAAATCTCCACCTTTCCTCGCTTCAATCTTATCCGCAAGAAATTTGCCATTTGAATCAACTGGAGCATTTGCTTGCGCAATTATAACTCTTTCCTCCTCATCCGCAGTTAAATATTCAACTTCATTTGTCACGCGACCATTTTTCACCTTTCTATACGGCGTTTCAATAAAACCAAACTCATTTACCCTCGCAAAAACAGCAAGCGAAGCTATAAGACCAATATTTGGACCTTCTGGTGTCTCGATTGGGCACAATCTTCCATATTGAGTATAGTGAACATCTCTGACTTCAACTCCTGCTCTCTCCCTCGTTAACCCACCTGGACCAAGTGCACTAACCCTTCTTTTATGTGTGATTTCAGCAAGCGGATTTGTCTGATCCATAAATTGTGAAAGCTGGCTCGTTCCAAAGAATGCATTCAAAGCGTTAGCTATTATCCTTGAATTTACAAGATCTTGTGGCGTAATCTTGTCCGTCTCCCTCAAATTTAAACGCTCTCTTATCGTTCGCCCCAACCTAGCAAAGGCAGCATTTAAAACCTGCATAAGTTGTTCTGCAACCGTTCTAACCCTGCGATTCCCAAGATGATCAACATCATCTATTCTCTCTTTGCCACTTTGCAACTTAACTAAATATTTTATGATCGCAATAATGTCATCCCTCGTTAAAGTTACCTCCGATAATGGAACATTTAAACCAAGACGCGAATTTATCTTGTATCTTCCAACGATGCTTAAATCATAGCGTTTCGGATTGAAAAACCATTTCTCAATTATACTTTTTGCTGTCTCCGCATCTTGTATCTCTCCAAGGCGCAACTGTTTATAAATGTGTTCAACCGCATCCTTTTCAGACTTTATGGTATCTTTATCCATGGTCTTTAAAATTATATCCTTCATATCCGAGTCCTCTTCTCTCCACACAAGCAACTCTTTTATATTTGCAGAACGAACTCTTTCAATATCATCAGCCGTGATCTCAGAATTTCTCGTGATAATTATCTCCCCCGTCTTTCGATCAAAAACATCTGCCGCAACCACCCTTCCAACTAACTTTGATATGGTCGAACTATTAACGGGCACTTCCTCAACAAGGTCAAACAACTTTAAAATTTCCTCATCAGAAGAAAAACCAAGTGCTCTCAATAAAGTTGTCACATAAAATTTTCTCTTCCTGTCAATGTAAACATACATCATATCGGTGACATCTGTCGTAAACTCAATCCATGAGCCTTTCAAAGGAATTATCTGTGCCTGATAAGTCTTCAAACCATTCGGAAAAACAGTCTCATCAAAGAAAACGCCAGGGGACCTTTGAAGCTGATTCACGACAACCCTTTCAGCACCGTTTATAATAAATGTCCCTCTTTCGGTCATATAAGGAAGGTTCCCAAGGAAGACATCCTGTTCAATTGTCTCAACATAATCGACATGGCTTGGATCAAGCTTTGATGAAAGACGCAATCTGGCTTTTAACGGCACGGCATATGTCAAGCCACGCTCTTTACATTCATCTATCGTAAACTTCGGCTTGTCAAGATAATATTCGATAAAGTCAAGCACATAGACCTCTTTTGAATCCGTTATCGGAAAGTTTGCTTTAAAGACGGCTTGCAAACCCTTATTTTCCCTTTTGTCCGGGGGCACATCTTCCTGTAAAAACTCTTTAAAAGATTTCAACTGGATCTCAAGCAGATCTGGATAATCAATCACATTTTTAATTTTTCCAAATGATATTCTCCCCGTCGCTGTAATTTCTCTTTTCTTTGCCAATTTTCCCTCACTCCTTGAAATTTTAATTTTAAAAATTCAAAAAAATCAACAAGCCGATAACCCTAAAAGTTTTCCACTTTTAGGTAGTTACCGGCTTGTCTAATTTTAAAAAATTTTTTCTTCAAGTTTAAATTTAAAGACAAAATTTATTTGATTTGAACCTGAGCTCCCGCTTCTTCAAGTTCCTTCTTGATCTTTTCAGCTTCCTCTTTAGAGACGCCTTCCTTAATTGGCTTTGGTGCACTATCAACGAGGTCTTTTGCTTCCTTCAAACCAAGACCTGTGATCTGTCTGACGATTTTTATAACATTAAGTTTCTGAGCGCCCGGATTCACAAGTATGACATCAAATTCCGTCTTCTCTTCAACAGCGGGCTGCGCTGCTGGTGCCGTTCCAGGAACCGCAGCTACAACAGGGGCTGCAACTGCCGCCGCTGAAACACCAAATTTTTCCTCAAGGATCTTTTTCAACTCAACAGCTTCAAGAAGTGTTAATTTCTCAATCCTTTCTACTATCTCTTCCACTATTTGTGATGGCATTTTCTCCTCTTATTATTTTTTGTTTTTAAAAATTGCTTATGAACCTTTTTCCTCAATCTTTTTCGCAATGGCATCAATCACAAGAACAAGCTCAGACAAAACAGCATTCAATGTCCACACGATACCACTTGCTGGTGCTATTACACTTCCAATTATCCCAGCAATAATATCAGACTTTGAAGGCAAATTCGCAATCTCATCAAGTTTGGAACCATCGTAAACCTGACCTTCAATGAAAATAGCCTTAACAGACGGCTTCTCAATCTTACCCTTTACCTTCTTTATCAATCTAACGGGAGTAATCGGATCGTCATACCCAAACGCAACCGCTGTTGGACCTTCAAGATATTTAAACAATCCATCGTATCCTCCAACATTTTGCATGGCTATCTTCAACAAGGTATTCTTAACCACCTTATAATCGACGCCAGCACTTTTCAACTCCCTTCTCAATTCATTCACCTCGGCAACCGTCATCCTTGTAAAATCAGCAAGAACAAGTCCCTTCGATCTCGCAATTTTTTCGCTTATTTCCTCAACTATTTTGCTCTTCTCTTCCCTTTTCATTCTAACCTCAAAAATTTTTTAAGTATAAAAATAATATCTCCGGTTAAAAGAGTGCGTTCCTCCATTCCCAGAGATGTTGGCTTAGAAGCAACCCATTTATGATAAATTCATAATTGAATTCTTATCAACTCTTACTCCCGGACCCATAGTGCTTGAAAGCGTAATATTCTTCACATACTGACCCTTAACAGATGCTGGTCTTAATTTAATTATTGTCGAGAGCAAAGTCTTTATGTTCTCATATAACTTCTCATTTTCAAAAGAAACTTTTCCAACAGATACATGTATATTCCCCGCCTTATCAACCCTAAATTCAACCCTACCAGCTTTTGCTTCCCTAACAGCTTTAGCTACATCGTTTGTAACAGTTCCACTTTTGGGATTTGGCATCAACCCGCGCGGTCCAAGAATTTTACCAAGCTTTCCAACTTCACCCATAACTTCAGGAGTTGCAATTATAACATCAACATCCGTCCATCCTTCCTTTATCTTATTTATATACTCATCAAATCCAACATAGTCAGCTCCTGCCTCAATTGCCTCTTTTTCCTTGTCAGGTTGCTTCGTTAAAACAAGAACGCGAACTTTTTTCCCCGTCCCATAAGGCAAAACCACAGTCCCACGAACAATTTGATCAGCATGTCTCGGGTCAACCCCGAGGCGAATTGCTATGTCCACTGTTTCATCAAATTTGGCGGTTGCGGTTTCCTTTACCTTTTGAATTGCCTCCTCAAGTGAATATGCTTTTGACTTATCAATCTTTTTTAATGCTTCCAAATATCTTTTGCTATGTTTCGCCATTTCCCTTTTTAAATTAATTTTTTAATCAACCACCTCAATCCCCATGCTCTTCGCTGTACCTTCAATCATGCGCATAGCTGCTTCAAGATCAGTTGTGTTCAAATCCGGCATCTTCATCTGAGCTATCTCTCTTATCTGTTGACGCGTCACCTTCCCAACCTTGGCGCGTTTCGGCTCAGAAGAACCTTTTTCAATCCCAGCAGCTTTCTTAAGCAATACAGACGCTGGTGGCGTTTTTACAACAAATGTAAACGATTTATCAGAATAAATCGTTATAATAACAGGTAAAATCAAACCCATTTTATCTTGGGTTCGAGCATTAAACTGCTTGCAGAACTCCATTATATTTATACCACGCTGACCTAACGCAGGTCCGACAGGTGGTGCCGGAGTTGCCTGTCCCCCGGGTATTTGTAGCTTAACATATCCGACTACTTTTTTAGCCATTTTCTCAAAAAATTATTTTTTTATTCACTTTTCAATTTCAACTTGTGCAAAATCAAGCTCAACAGGGGTCTTTCGACCGAAGATGTTGATCATAACCTTTAACTTCATCTTCCCAGAGTTAACTTCCTGAACTATACCGCTGAAATCGGTAAATGGTCCATCAATCACCTTAACTGAATCACCAACCCTAAATGGAACATCAACCCTTTCAACCTCTCCAACTTCCTCACCTTTGCCGACAAACCTCTCAACTTCATCTTCTCTCAAAGGTACCGGATTTCCTTTGGGACCAACAAAACTGACAACGGATGGAACACTACGAATAAAATTTTTAACATCGTCATCCATCTCAGCTTCAATAAGAATATACCCTGGGAAAAATGCTTTGACACGAGATCTTTTTCGACCTTCCTTGACGACGGTTACTTTTTCAGTTGGAACCAAAACATTGAAGATCTTATCTTTGAACTTACCTTCAGCAATTTCATTTTCAATAAACTTCTTAACGCGATTTTCATGCCCAGAATATGTTCTCACCGCATACCATTTTCTCGCCATCACACTTCTCTTAAAATATAACTTTTAAAATTTCTGTAACGATGATATCAATTACCCAAACTATAACAGTAAAAATTAAGCAAGCGATCAAGACAACCTTTGTCGATTCAATCAATTCATCTTGTTTTTGCCAGGTGACTTTTTGCATCTCCTTGTAGATATCGGAGAAAAAGTTAATTATCTTTTCGCGCATCAGGATAAACGGATGATTTTTAAAAATAAAAATTAGCACGTCCGGAGGGACTCGAACCCCCAACCTTCCCGGCTTATGAGTCCGGGTGCGCTTCCT
>JBKBWH010000179.1:0-4163 GCA_046289115.1 Candidatus Kryptonium sp. | reverse complement strand
TTATATTCGATTTGTTTTCACTGCAAATGGGATTATCCTTGCCCAGTTTGTCAGCACAGCGGGTATAGCTACAAGGCTTATCAAAGCTGCAATGGATGAGATTCCCATCAGATACGAGGATGTTGCGCGTTCATTGGGAGCTTCGCCTTTGAAAGCCTTTCTTACTATCACTTTACCTCTTTGTAAAAATGGTATCCTTGCTGCTTTTGTGCTTACATGGGCTAAGGCTCTGGGTGAATTTGGGGCTACCATAACCATAGCTGGTTCAATGGCTATGAAAACGGAAACCTTACCAATTGCTATCTTTATGAGACTTTCTAGTGCAGATATAGAAGGAACGGTTGCGGTGATAACTATACTTATTATAATAGGGCTTATTACACTTTATGTAGTAAGATTGCTCACAAAAAGAAGAAGCCTTTTATGATTGAGTTAAAAGATGTTTATGTTCAAGTGAATGGTTTTTCTTTAAAAGGTATCTCTCTCGTGGTATATCCGGGCACATGCCATATTATAATTGGACCTACGGGATGTGGGAAAACTGTGTTGTTAGAAGCGATGTTGGGGCTTAGGCAAATAAAGAAGGGATTGATCATTGTTGATGGGAAAGATGTAACAAATCTTCCCACACATCAAAGGGGCTTCTCGTATGTGCCTCAGGACTTAGCGATATTTCCACATCTTACAGTTGAGGAAAATATCACCTATGGTATAAGGTATGGGAATATTTCGGAGAAGAGCAAATATTATAAGTTTGCGAAAGAGTTATCTGAATTGCTGGGAATTGCGCATCTTCTTAAAAGGAAGGCGATAAATTTAAGTGGTGGTGAAAAACAAAGAGTTGCATTTGCAAGAGCGCTTGCTTCTGGTAGCAAGTATCTTCTACTTGATGAGCCTCTTTCAGCACTTCATGAGGCTATGAAGAAGGAGTTATGGTTTTTGTTGAAGGAATTACAAAAAAGGTATGGGTTTACAATTTTAATGGTGAGTCATGATTTGGAAGAGTCATTTTTCCTAGCTGATTACATAAGCGTCATGATTGATGGCGTTATACATCAAACGGATAAAAAAGAAGTGGTTTATAGGTACCCTCAAAATCTTGAAGTTGCAAAGTATTTTGGAATTAAAAATATCTTCAAGGCGGAAGTTGTAAATGTTGTGGGTGAGCACTATCGCCTTTACTGTGAAGAACTTAAAGCGGAGTTTTTATTGCCTGTTGACGCCGTTTTAAGAGCCTTTAAATCTTCTGATTTGGTTATGTCTAAAAGTTTAAACTTTGGAATAAGGTCGGAAGATGTAATGATCTTAAGGCGTGATCTACCTATAAGAAATGATAATCTTCTTAAGGGGATTGTGCATTCAATATATCCAATGGGTTCAAACTCTCTTGCGTTATTTAAGCCCGAGCGTTCGGAAAGGCTTATTGAGATAATTATGCCAGAATATGCTTTTATAAAGTTAAATCTTAAACCCTTTATGTCTGTAACGGTATCTTTAAGGAGCGATAGGCTATTTGTATTGAAATAGCATTTAAGCCGGCGATTTTAAAGTAAGGGGCTTAGGCATTTCATTGAGGTAAAATCCTTTCGGGACTTGACAAAGGCAAAATTATTTATTATATTTAGTTAGTAAAACGCTTTAGTAAATAGTTCTTTGAATTTTAATCATTTTTTATATTTTTATCGGGGAAAATTAAAAATTTATTTAAATCGTTTTATGAATAAAAGAGTTACAATCAAAGATGTTGCGAAGAAGACGGGCTTATCAATCTCCACCGTCTCTCTTGTCATCAATAATAAGGGGAGTGTAGGGGAAGAGACAAGGAAAAAAGTTTTGCAGGCAATCGAGGAACTTGGGTATTATCCAGCAAGGAGTGCCAGAAGTCTTGCCTCAAAGAAAACGGGAAATATAGGATTTATTTTAACGGAGGAACATTTCTCAAGGAGTGAGCCATTTTACACTAAAATTTTTCTCGGAACTGAATTTGAATCCAGAACTTATAACTATTATGTTCTTCTAACGACTGTACCTACACAGTTTTCAAAGAGTGCCATTCCGAGGTTTCTACTTGAAAATAATGTTGATGGTGTGATCTTTGCTGGGAAAATAAATCAAAAATATGTTAAGTATGTTGAGGAGCTGGGGCTCCCATATATTCTTGTTGATTATGATCTTTCTGGTAGAAAAGTTTCGGCTGTGATGATTGATAATGTTGGTGGTGGAGAGATGGCGACTGAGCATCTTTTAAAGCTTGGTTATAGGAAAATTTCTTTTATCGGTGGTGATATTGAGCATCCGAGTATAAAGGGAAGATTTGAGGGGTTTAAAAAGGCGCTTGAGAAAGCCGGGGTGGAATGTGATAAAGATATGTGTTCGGTTGAGGAACCTGATACAAGGGTGATAAATGGATACAGAGCATGTGAAAAACTTTTCGCAAGGTTAAAACCAGAAGCGATCTTTGCAGCAAATGATGCAATGGCTATTGGGTGTTTGAGATTTCTAAAGGAAAAAAACATAAAAGTGCCTGATGAGGTTGCTGTTGTTGGTTTTGATGATATAGAAGCTTGTATCCATGTTGAACCTCGGCTTACGACGGTGAGGGTTGAGAAAGAGGAACTTGGTGTGGTTGCAGTTAAGCATCTTGTCGAAATGATAAAGAACCCAAACTCGGGGATCAATCGAGTTTATCTTCCAGTTAAATTGGTTGTAAGGGATTCTTGCGGTGCAAGGAAAAAAGGTTTCTATGCCTTTGAGGATAACAAAATAGATGAAAGTTTAATTTAAGCCATTTTAAGAATTAGTATGAGGTAAGTCTTCAAAAATAAAGGTCGTTGGAGGTGAGGTTAATTAAACCATACGCGCTGGAGTTCTTTTTAAATTGAAATTTTAAATTTAGAAACAAAGAGGAGGTCAAATTATGTGGCGTAAAATTTTTTATCTCGGATTGTGTGTAAGTTTAGTTATTTCATTTGCATTTGGTCAATATGTCAATGTTTTAAAAAATGGTGGTTTTGAGTCTGTTAATCCTGCGTTATTTAGTTCAGTTGGTGCAACTGGTGCGACATTGAGTTGGGCTGTTGATGCGAGTAGAAGTCCGAGTTATTCATTAAAGATTGAGAAGGGGGCGACATCAAGTTCGGTATATTGGGAGAGTTCGAACATGTGCACATATTGGGCTCCGTTTATATTTCCTGGGAAGGAGCTTGTGATGGGAGGATATGTTAAGACGAGTGGAGTTAACACGAATCCTACGAGTGATGATCAGAGGTTTTATCTTGCTTTTTACTTTTATGACAAGCAGAACAATTTGATAGGTGGTCAACCTGTCAGGATATATGTTCCGCAGTCAAGTAGTAGTGTTGACTGGACGAGGGTTGAGAATGATGTAAGTGTAGTTTTGCCTGACACAGCGTTTAAGTTGATAGTTAGGTTAGTTGGGGGTAAGGATGCGACTGGTACAGTTTGGTTTGATGATTTGTTTTTGTATGGTAAGAAGGTGGATGGATGGGATTGGGTAGGTAGTTTGTTTAATAATAGTTTTAATGCGAATGAGGGGTGGTTTTACTGGTGGAAGGATTTTGAGCTTGGGACGAATCAGTATATAACTGCGACTGTTAGTTCTGAGGCTGCGTATGGTGGTAGCAAGTCGTTGAAGCTTGCTGAGTGGGATTGGGATAGTGATGAGGTGGTATGGATAAGTGATATATATGAGTTGCCAGTTAAGGGCAAGGGGCGTAAGTATGTTTTAAGTGCGTGGGTTAAGATAGACAGTTTGATATCTGATTCTTTGGATAATCCGAGTTATGCTATTGGTTTTACATGGACATGGCATACGAAGGTAGTTGGTCCGAACACTGGTTGGAATGAGAAGAGGGCGGAGGATTACAAGTTTGATTTGAAGTTCATGAAGGATCAAGGTTTGACGAGGTTAGGTTGGACGCAGTTTGCAACTGTTATAACTGTTCCTGATGATGATGTTGTTGGTGTAAGTGTAAGAGCGAGGTTCTGGCCATTGTTCTATGGTAAAGTCTTCTTCGATAACTTCTTCTTAATTCCACTTCCGGCTAACACGGTTCTTAACAATAATGGTTTTGAGTCTGTTAATCCTGCGTTATTTAGTTCAGTTGGTGCAACTGGTGCGACATTGAGTTGGGCTGTTGATG
>JBKBWH010000178.1:0-4179 GCA_046289115.1 Candidatus Kryptonium sp. | reverse complement strand
GTTCCCAAAAGAAATTAACACGACTGGTTTCCCCGAGGCGAGAATTTGTTTAAGCAATTTTGAATGCTTCTCAGGTAGTGAGAGCGAAGATTGATACGCCCTGACTCGAACATAGGCTGAGACTATAACAAGATCAAAGCCATTTAACTTTGAAAGTATAGCATTTAATTCTTCATTTGTACTTCTTAGATCGACCCTTTCAAAAGAAATGTTGTCATATCGCTTTGTGATCTCTGAAACAAATGAATCCCCCGTGTATGGATCCCTTGAGTCAATCATAGTTATGAACAATATTCTCTTATTGTCAAATTGCATTAAAGGTAAAACACCGTCATTTTTAACAACAGTTATTGAAGCGCGTGCTATCTCCTTTGCTTTCCGGAGGTGTTCCTCAGTAGCAACAATATCCCGAATTTTGTTAATATCAACGAATTTGTTTTTATGCAGCCCAAGGTCATATTTGAACTCAAGTATTTTTCTTACAGACTCATTTATTCTTTCCTCGCTTATCTCCCCTCTTTTCACAGCCTTTACAATTGCATCGATAGCTTCATCAACATCCGGCGGGATTAAAATTATGTCATTTCCAGCTTTAACAGCTAAAACAGATGCAAGCGCATTAGAGTAAAGTTTTGTAACCCCGCGCATCGTCATCGCATCAGTTACAATTAAACCTTTAAAGCCGAGTTCATTTTTCAGAATTCCAGTTACTATGTTATAAGACAAAGTGGATGGCAAACCCTTAACAGTATCTATTTGAGGGAAAGATATATGTGCAATCATTATCGACTTAACACCTGCTTTTATGGACTCTTTAAATGGAACAAGCTCTATCGAGTCCAGCCGTGACTTTGGATGATTAATAACTGGGAGATCAAGATGAGAGTCTATATCTGTATCTCCATGCCCTGGGAAATGTTTAGCGGTCGCTATCATTCCGTTCTCCTGAAGTCCGCGAATAAATTCAACAGAAAATTTTGAAACCATCTCCGGAGTTTCACCGAAAGAGCGAATGTTAATAATAGGATTTTTGTAATTGTTGTTTACATCAACAGTGGGGGCATAATTTTGATGAATTCCAATTGCTCGACCTTCTATGGCTGTAATCCTTCCGACCTCATATGCATATTCTGGCTTCCCAGTGGCTGCAATTCCCATAGCCGGTGGGAAATGGGTAGTATTATCAAGTCGCATTGCTGTCCCCCATTCAAAATCAGCAGAGATCAAAAGCGGTATTTCAGCTATCCTTTGAAAATAATTTATCATATCAGCGGTCTCGTAAACATCACCCCTGAAGAAAATTAATCCTCCGACTTTTTTATTCTTAACATAATGGGCAAGGCGCTGAAATTCTTTATTGTTCTTTGCAAGAAAAATTCCACGCGCATCGGGCATTATCATCTGAGCCACCTTTTCCTCAAGTGTTAACCTCCGCATCCAATAATTAACCCACTCCGTTTTATTAAGTTTGGATACATCAATGTGTTTCTTTTGGCTTTTCTTCTGCGGTAATTGAGATAAATCTTCAACAGAACTTTTAACGCGATTGAGCAATTTAACATTAAAAATCGCAAGTAGGATAACGGCAACAGAAAGCAATAAAAGTATTCTCTTCATTTTAAGCAATTCCATTTTGTTTCTTAATTAAATTTTTTCCATAAATCACAGCTCCATAAGCAGGAGAAGAGATTGGTTCAATCAAGTTGATTTCCGGAAATTCCCGCACTATCATGTCTTTCAATTTTCTTGAAACATAATTATCGCTTTGCAACACACCACCGAGAAGAGCAAGATTAACTCTTTCTCCAAACCTCGCTTTTTTTAGCATTGCTTTAACATGAGCTAAAAGTTCAAAACACGCCTCATCAAGAATTTTAATTGCTACCTCATCCCCGAGCTCGGCAGCTTTCATGACAAGTGGTGCCACTTTGGCGATATCAAATTTTCCCAAGTAAATTTCACTTACAACTTGCATTAAATCAGTTAAATTAAACTCCTCAAAAATTAATTGTTTCAAGATTGTTTCTTTCCCCCTTCCATCCACATATTTTGCAACAGCTCTTAAAGCTTCACGACCCATCACAAAAGCACTTCCTTCATCACCTATAAATCTTCCCCAACCCCCAACTCTATGAATTTCTCCATCCATATCTTTCGCAAACATAACTGAACCCGTGCCAGCAATTAAAATGATGCCAGGTCCCCCCATAAATGCACCCTCAAGAGCAATCCTAGCGTCGGTTTCTATGATCAATTTTGGAAGAGATAAATTTCTAACCTCTGCATAATTAACTATCCCCGTATAAATTCTTTCCCTATCCTTCTCTCTTCCAGCTCCAGTAATACCTATAACGACAAGTTCAACATCTGAAGTTTTACAATTAGCAGCATTAATAAGTTCATAAATTAACTCAACGAGCGATTTAGCAACCACTTCAACTCCAAGCATTTGGAAATTCGCCGAGCCTTTAAAAACTTCTGATATGATTTTCCCTTCAAATGTTGAAATCACACCATGTGTCTTCGTTCCACCTCCATCTATACCTATTAGATACTTTGGCACATTCGCTTTATCAAACTGTTTTAAAATTTAACTGATAAGGTCAGATACTGAACATTCTTCAAGCGCCCGAAGTCAAGATACGCATAATCAATCGCAAATGCTAAACCCCTTGCAATTGAATATCTTATTCCAGCACCAAATGTATATCTTTGCTCCCCTCCTTTTTCAAATAACGATTTATATCCTCCTCTCAAAAAGAAAATTTCTTTAAACGAATACTCAAGACCCAAATTTAAATATTCCGTATTATCGTTTGGATGAACCGCATCAATTGCGGTTGTCAACCTCTGCGATTCAGTTTTAATAAAATCATTTGAAAGTCCAACTCTAAATATCAAAGGCATTTCAAATTTATCGGTTTGAATGAAAGCATTGATGTTGTTTCCGGTACCACCGCCGACTGTATAGATAATTATCAAATCGCGCCCTGTAAGTTGCATTTTAGTTCCATAATTTGACATACTTGCCCCGATCCTCATTCCATTTAAAAATGGAGTTATATATAAAGTTCCAAAATCAAGCGCAAAGCCCTGCGCCACCTCATGCCAAATATATTCCCTTACATATTTTGCATTGAAACCTATTGCAAACCTATCGGTTAACTGCCTTGCGTAAGAAACACCCATCATCAATCCGCCAGCTCTAAACCTTTCACCAGTTCCATCTGGCATTTCAACAGTCCTCACTTCCATTTCACCCATCGTAAGCGAAGATATTTGCATACCAATGGTTCCAAAATTTCCAAGATTTAAAGCAAAAGCAGCAAAGCCATACCTTATGTCCATAATCCAATCAACCCAATCAAAGATTACTTCACCTCTACCGCTTATCCTACTTAAACCAGCCGGATTCCAATAAATTGAACTTATATCGTCAGCAATTGAATTGAAAGCGCCACCCATTCCAATTGCACGCGCTCCTATCCCAATTTTCAAAAATTGAGCTGAGGTTGTTCCAGTCTTGGTTAAACTGCTCCCTATCTGAGCCAAAGAAGTTGAAATTAAAACAAAACCTATAAAGCAAACAAATAAAACTTTTTTAAACATAATGCTACTCCAAAAATTTTGTTATTTAATTATTGCAAATTTGATCAATTTTTCACCTATACCTGGTGCTTCAATATGAGCTATGTAAACTCCATAACTTACACCTAATCCATCCCTATTTAACAAATTCCAATACTCACGCCCATTATCTACTCCACTACTATGATATATCTCCTTGACCAACTCACCACTCAATGTGTATATCCTTATAACACACTCCTTCGGCAAACCATCAAAATATATCCTCCTTTCTCCCCTAACCTGACCAGGCAACTTGCTCACTGGCTCAAGCTCATTTATCCCAACATATGGATTAGGCACCACCTTTATCCTATCCAACAAATTCCTCGCTAAAACAGGATCATACCTATGACCCCTAACCTCAAGCCTAAAACTATCTACATCCACAACCCCACCCTCAACCGTGTTAAAACTTCTCCTCGTCCTAACCCAAAACTCATCCCCCTCCTTTAAATCTACCCCTATCCTCGGATAAACATATTCAACTACACTACCACCAACTGTCTCCCTAACCCTCTCAAAATATACCTGCCACGTAGTCCTATTATT
>JBKBWH010000177.1:0-4191 GCA_046289115.1 Candidatus Kryptonium sp. | reverse complement strand
CTTCCTCAGACATGGTTTATTTTTATAATTTAGTTCCGGCACATGCTTCGTCTCCGTGGAGTTACTACAATACCCCATGGTGGCTCTGGTGGTCAGGAAATCCTATTGACACTGTTCGAGTTGGCAGTGAAATGTCTTCTGAAAAGTCGAGGGAATTTGGCTCGCATAGAACGGCGTCAGATAACAATTCATTTAGTCCTCCACCACCGACGAGGACGCCACCGAAATCTGGGTTGGATTCTGAAGCCAGTAATTCATCAACAATGGGGAAAGGTGAAAAATCAAATTCAGGTGAAAGGAACGACCCTGGCGTTGCTCGTTCCTCAGATGAAAGTGCGAGAAATCAAAGCAAGGAAGCGAAGCAGGATAGCAGTGAAAAAAGAAACATTGGATCGAGGAGAAAGTGAAAAGGTTAACTTTGATTTTAATTTTATCGTTCAATTTTGTTCTTGCACAATTTCCTGACGATGCCCTTAGATATTCAATGTTGAATTCCGGTGTTGGTGCAAGAGCCATTGGACTTGGTTTCACATATATTGGTGTTTCAGATGATTATTCGGCGATTTTTTGGAATCCGGCGGGGCTTGCTCAGATAAAAAGATTTGAATTTGCAGGCGGTTTAAATTATTTATCGCTTACAAATTCAGCAAGAGTTTTTGATTATTCAAATTCATTTGAAAACACCGCCACAAGTTTGAATAGCGTAGCCCTTGTCCTCCCTGTTCCAACTATTCGCGGGAGTTTGGTTTTTGCTGGTGGTTATGTTCGGGTTTCAGATTTCACAGGCACACTTTCAATTTCACTTTTCAATTCACAAAGTTCAATTGTGCCATCTCTCTATGACCCTGACCCAAGCTTTGACCTTGCGTGGAAGCTAGGGCTTGAGGATTCAACGGGTAAAACACAGATTTTAAACAATGTCCATCAAAAGTTAACACTTTATGAAAGCGGGGGGTTAAACGATTGGTTTGTTTCAGGTGCAATTGACATAGCTGAAAATTTATCTGTGGGGCTTACATTGTCAATCGTCACGGGGAGCTACAGATATGACAGGCGATTTATTGAAAGCGATACAAGAAATTTTTACCAAGATTTTCCTTGGGATTTTAATCAGTTGACAGTTTCAGACATAATTGATGCTACGATAAGTGGTTTTTCGGCAAACGCCGGTTTAATGTATAGAAGTAGTTATTTTAGGATTGGCTTAATGACGAGGTTGCCATCATCATTAAGCGTTAGAGAAAATTATTCAAGATCTGGTGAAAGTTTATTTGACAACGGGGATTCATATTCATATTCTTATTCTGGGATTTCAAGATATGGTGTGCTTACACCGTTTTATTTTGGAGGAGGGATATCATTTAATGTTAAAGATGTTCTTCTCTTTGCTGGCGACGTTGTTTATGTTGACTGGCGTCAGATGGAGTTTAAAGATAATCCAGACTTAGTTAGTCTAAACAGGGATATAAAAGAAATGTTCACTGAAACAGTGAGTTTAAGCGCTGGGGTTGAGCTTATGCTTCCATTTTTACAACAGGTCAAAGTTAGAACGGGTTATAGTTATAGACCTTCGCCTTATTTAGAAGATAAGGGAATTTCAAGTAGGGCGATGAAGTTATTAACTTTTGGGTTCAGCGTTCTTTTACAAAAGACACTTTTGATTGATTTCGCTTACATAAACGGGAGATGGAACACAATTCACACACAGTATAGTTATGCCTTGGAGAATAACTATTACAGATTAATCACGAGTGAGGAAAATGTCATGCGGAATTTCATCTTGACATTGCGGTATAGATTTTAAAAAAATTCGGTAGGCGAAATGAGAAAATTTTTTCTTCTTTTAATCATCTTTTTAATAGGTTGTGGTGGGTCAAAACAGACGCTGAAAGAAAGCGCAAGTCCAAACTCGGCAACCACGCTTAAAAACAGTTCAAGTTTCCCCTTCGGGAAAAAATATGAATATGTTTACAAACTTACCAAGCCAGTCGTAAGAGACAAACTTTACTTTTCTGATCTGAATGTATTTGTCGAGTTCGTTATCGATGGATCGTTTATCCATCTGAGATTGAAAAACAAGAGAAGTGAAAGGATTTCAATACCACTAAATGATGCGCAGATTTTGGTCGATGCTCGTGCGTCAAAGGTTTTAAGTTTTAATTATTTGAATGAATTTAACTATTCGCCCGTGAGTTTTTCTAATAGGGTTGATGTTTTTCCGAACGCCTTTGTTGAACTTCATTTAGCACCATCCGATCGTGTTTTTACTAATTCAGGGGAATATGAAGTTACTTGTTTTTATCCATGTGTTGATTTTAACGATGAGAAAAAAGTGCAAGAAATTTATGGGAATATCGGGAAGAAACTCGGGCTTTATCTTCCGGTCGAAACGGAAGATGAGATTTATGATTATTATTTTGAGTTTCAAATTGTAGATATCAAAGAGGCTGGCGCATATTATCCTAAGCGAAAGCAAGTTACAACGCAAATGCAATTTCCTTCTGAAATTGTTGTGAAAGGCGAAGGTTTAAGTCCATCTGAAAGTTTCATAGCTTCAACTTTAATTTCTTTCTTTGTGCTTATCTCGGCTTATTTTATCTTCGCACGAGAGAAGGGAAAGATTTGAGCATGCGAGATGAAGCGATTTATGTTAAGTTAAAGAAAATTTACGAAGATAGAACTTCGGGTGCTTCAATCCTTGCGGGGAAATTATTTAGTGTGCTCAAGGAGAAAGCATTAAAGGCGAGAAATAGGAATGAGTTTTTGCTTTTTCTTAAAGCCTTAAAAAGAGATTTAAAAAGGCATCACCCACTTTTGTTTCAGCTTCAAAATCTGGTTGATATAATTCTAAGTTTGACAAAGGAAAGCATACAACGGGTGAGCAGTGTAAAAAGGGGAGATATGGTTAAAATTATTGATGATATTGAAGAAAGGTTTAAAAAAGCCAGCGAAAAGGTAGCGGATAATTTTTTAAGATGGCTTGAGGCAAAAAGATTAAGTAAGGTTTCAATCGCTACATTGAGTTATAGTGGAACAGTTTTGAATGCAGTTTGGCATGTCAAGAATAAAGTTTCCCGTGTATATGTTTTCCGTTCGTGTCCCAAGTGCGAGGGTGATAAAATGGCGAAAAAACTTTCGGATTTAGGTTTTAATGTCTTTCTGGTAAATGATTTTGGGCTTGATCATGTTTTGGGGATGGTTGATTTTGTTGTATCAGGTTGTGATGCTGTATTTAAAAATGGGGATATTTTGAACAAAGCCGGAACTTCGTCAATTTTTAAAATTGCGAGGCTTGCTGAAAAAGAGACATTGGTCCTTTGCGATTTTTCAAAATTTGTGCGTATGAAGCCAGTTAAAAATTTTAAAGAATCTTCTGCGGTTGAGAAGAAGGGAAATGTTAAAACTGTTGATGTCATTTTTGAAGTTGTTGGCTCCGATTTCATCACGGGTTATATAACTGATGTTGGAATTTTTATAAACAAAAGTAAAGATAGAAATGAACTCGTTTATAGCCTATCTGAAATGTTCAGTTTGTGGAGAAATTTTTGATCATCGGCAGGTGCAAAGATTTTGCCAGAATTGTAATGAGCCGTTGATAGCAGTTTATGATTATGATAAAATAAGAAAGCATGTTAAAAGAGACAGTTTTAAAAATAGAGTTTCAAGCATGTGGAGATATTTTGAATTTTTGCCTGTCGTTGATGAAAAAAATGTTGTGAGTTTGGGTGAGGGGTGGACTCCGCTTTTAAAGTTGAAAAAATTTGGTGAGACGCTTGGATTGAAGAATTTATTTTTGAAAGATGAATCATTTAATCCAACGCTTTCATTTAAAGCTCGTGGTTTATCATGCGCAGTTTCAAAAGCTGTTGAACTTGGGCTCGGTAAACTTGCCTTGCCAACCGCCGGAAATGCAGGGAGCGCTTTAAGTGCTTACTGCGCTAAAGCAGGAATTAAATGTTTTGTAAGTGCTCCTAAGGATACGCCATCTTTAATTTTGAGAGAGTGCGAGTTTTACGGGGCTGAGATTGAGCTTGTTGATGGTTTGATTTCAGACGCTGTAAGGATAGTTCAAAGTCGGAATGAATTTTTTGATATTTCAACTATGAAAGAGCCTTATCGTTTACAGGGAAAGAAAACGCTTGGATTTGAAATCGTTGAACAGCTTGGATGGGTTGTTCCGGATTGGATAAT
>JBKBWH010000176.1:0-4258 GCA_046289115.1 Candidatus Kryptonium sp. | reverse complement strand
GATAACCAACCCCTATAACTCCGATGTTAACTTTTTCCATACTCCTTATCCCTTAATTTTTGTAAAACCAATTATTCTATCAAATCCACCAAACCGTGGATCTTTGTAATAAACAACAATGTAGTAAGAATTAACTGTCCTCCAGTCGTTTCCTTCAAGTTCGAGCCAATCAATCACAATAACCTCATCCCTTCTGTAATCGTAATAACCGATAACATACTGATAGTCATAAATTCCACGCTTAAGCCATTTCTTAACATAATAACAATTTCTTGTAGGATCATATTTCAAAATATCCTCAGGCTTGGGCTTCCAACTATTAAAAGCGCCAACGATAAAAATATCGCCCTTTATTTTTTGCTCAGTTTCCCTGTCAACCTCAAGTTGGAAGTTCACCTCAAGATACTCCGAATACATTCCCTCTTCAACTATTCTACACCCACCATCCATATCAGGTTCGCCTTGCCAAAACTTTCTTACTTTGTCAACTCCCCAAAGCGGAACTACGGGAAAATTGTTCGGATAAATTTTTTCATCCCTCAAATCAATCTGTCTGTATTCGTTTAAAGGATAAATATTCCAGATCTTGAAAATTCTTGTGCTTGATGGAAAACCGCTCACATAACTATATTTTTTTCTCTCGGCAAAATCAATCCGATATGGATAAAAGATTTTCCAATTCTCATAAACATCAACAGTTGTAATATAATGCCAGCTAAGGGAATCTGGAATTTCAACCTCAATATTAATTTCATTTACATAATTTCGCAGATCCGCCCTGTCCCCAAGCAAAGCCTTTCTTAAACTCGGGTTTACTTTCGTTAATTGATCAACCACTATAAATCTTCCACTTGCGTAAACAATTGTATCAGCCTTCGCATTGTAAATTTCAAAGACATAATTTCCGGAATATGGAAATCTAACAATGCCATTAGGATCGGGGAAAACATTTTTAAAGTGAAAATTGTAACCCTTTATTCCCTTCTCAGCCGTTGTGTAATTTAGAGAAAGGGTTCTGCTATGAAAAAAATCTTGAACAAATATATTTTCAGTCCTTCTCCAATTTCTATCGCAGTGGTAAAATCGAATCCCTATATCCGGCAAAGTTGTGCTTTTTATATCAAACTCAATCACGATATAATCATTCATTGTGTTTGGTTCACCATTCCAAAGCGTGTCATATCTAACTATTATGGGCGGATAAATTTCACCTTCATAGCTATAAACTCTTAAGCCTTTAATTTCAAAGCGATCTTGTGCGAATGAAAAATTAACAAAAAGCAAAAGCAAATAATACTTAAGCATATCTTTAATTCCATTCTTTAATCGTTCTCATCACACCCCGAAATTAAATCACAAAGCAATTTTTTAAGCTCGTCAACCGAATAAACCACAAAGTCAGGGCTTAGATCTATAACCTTATCTTTCCCATAAGAATCCCACAAGGCAGAGATAATTTTAACACCAGATTCCCTTCCAGCCATAACATCGCTTACGGCATCACCAACAAGTATAGCTTCATCAGGTTTTAGCCCAAGCGTATCAAGAATTTTCTTTATCCCCTCACCAAATGGTTTATGATATTTTACATCGTCGCCAGTGATCACAATGTCGAAAAAATGATCAAGCCTTAATTTTCTTAAAGTGATTGAAGTCGTGATTTTGCCTTTTCCTGTAAAGAGAGCAAGCTTTAAACCCTTATGCTTCAAGAAAGAAAGTATCTCTTCTATGCCGGGATATGCTTTGGCTTTGTCATGATTTTTTTCATAATACGAATAAAATTCATTAACTGCACTTTTAACATAAAAATCAATATCTTGAAGAATTTTCTCATCGTTTGAAAAAAGTTGAAGTAGTTTTTTAATTCCACCTTCTTCAGGCGGACCAAAGAACAACGAAGGTATTTCCTCGTTTGAAAATCTTCGTCCAGTGTATTTTTCAGCTATATAGTTAAAGCTTTCAAAGATCAATTCATTTGTTTGCGCAATTGTCCCGTCAAGATCAAAGATTACACATTTTATCCCCAAAACAGTTTCGCAATTTATTTTTAAACCGTTGTTTTCATAATTCCCTTATGCCTCAACAATGCTCCAATTCCGTGGTTTAAAGTATTAGAATAAAAAATCGGGTAGATATCCGCACCTTTTTCAATCGCAACATCAATGAGTTTAAAAATTATATTTGATTCACGGATAAGATTCGTTCCGCACTTTGGACATTTATCTTCCTTTAACGCAAGGTAATTACATGAAGGACAATACTTTCCCGCATAAGCGAAATCAAGATTAAAAACAAGCTTGTTCACATTTGCCTCATTCAAAGCTCTTATCGTATCTTTAACCCCAACAACAGCCATCTTTGAAGTTTCCGAATGCGCATGTGTCTCAAGTTGCTCAACTATTTTCTTCTCCTTTTCAATTTCAAGTTTCATCTGAAGTTCAAGCGATTTTCTTAAAACATCAGCCTCTTTTGCATCAATTGGCAAATTAAATGAACCGCCGTAAACCTTTTCAAGATATGGATGCAATTGCTCAATAAATAGATTAACATCTTGTGGCTTTGCTCCAACAAAAAGAACATCGAATTTCTCGCTCTGGTAAATTTCGCGTAATCTATTTACAATTTTTTTGTAATGTTCTATTATTTTATTCGTCTGATACTCCGTTGCCCTTGACTCATCAAATCCACGATATCCGGCAATTTTTATCCTTTTTGGTGTTTCATCGTAAATCTCGTCTCTCAACGCTATTTCATTACCGAAGACTTCAAAAATTCTTGCCTTGCGGTGGTCGAATATGACAGTGCAAATTTTGTAAAGCTTTGAAAAAATTACAAATAAGGGACGAACATAGGGATTTTTATCGATGACAAATAAATTTGGCGGTGAAACATTTAGTTCATAAACCTGCCAAAAGTTTTCCTTACTGCACGAAAATATAACAATTCCCTTTGTTTTTACTATGTCAAGATTTTGCGATATATATTGTTCCATTCTCTTTATATCCTGAAGAACATCATCCGTTGCCTCTGCTTTCTTTTCTTTTATAAGGTCCTTAAAAATAACTTCAATTTCCTTTTTCGAGAATTTGCTGCCATCGGTGTTAAGATAAAGCGATGAGACAAGACAAGATTTTGGTTGATAATTCTTCAACTCTTTTAATTGTTTCTCTGATTTGAGAAGCATACACAACTTCCCCTTTTAATTTTTAGTAATATTTGTAATTTTTCCTTCTAATGAAGACAAAGGATAATAAAACACCAGCAACGAACCCGCCGATATGAGCCCACCACGCGACACCACCAGTAGATGCATAAGAAGCTGCGCCCAGCGAAGCAACCCCATTAAAAAATTGAAGCAGAAACCATATACCCAGAAAAACAAACGCTGAAACCTCAATAAAATCAAAGAAAAAGAAAATCGGAACTAAAGTTATAACTCTTGAATGAGGGAAAAGAACGAAATAAGCACCTAAAACCCCAGATATAGCACCGCTTGCTCCAACTGCTGGAATTTCAGAATGTGGATTCGTATAAACATGAGCAAGCCCTGCAAAGAAACCACAAAGCAAATAAAACAAGAGAAATCGAAGATGACCCATTCTATCTTCAACATTATCACCAAAAACCCAAAGATATATCATATTTCCGATCAAGTGCATCCAACCGCCGTGCAAGAACATAGAAGTTAAAAATGGATAATACACCAACAAGAAAGGGGCATCGGATTCCCTTAACTCAAAATATGTTGCAGGCACAACGCCAAAAAGATCAAAAAATTCAGATAAATTCTTGCCAAGTGTGAGTTCAAAAAGAAAAACCAAAACATTCAATATAATTAAACTAACGGTGACAAACGGATAAGTTCGCGACGGTATTGTATCTTTAAGCGGTATCAATTTCCACCTCACTTATTTTTTAATTTTCAGTTCGCTGTTTATTACAACCGTGTTGGTAGTTTATCTTTCGGGGAAAATTTTTGATAGTTGGTTGAGCGTTCTTTTGATAATTTATAAGCAAGATTTAACAAAGTCATAGGATGCATAACTTTAATATTTGCGCCAGCCTTCTTGAGCCCGTATTCAATTTGAGCATGACAGCCCGGATTCGCCATTAAGACAACCTCAGCATTCGTTTCAAGAATATTCTTTATTTTGCGTTCAAGAATTTTCATTGAATCATCATATCTAAGTATGTTATAAATTCCTGCGCTTCCACAGCACCATGTTGATTCGCTCAACTCAACAAAGTTAATTCCAGG
>JBKBWH010000175.1:0-4267 GCA_046289115.1 Candidatus Kryptonium sp. | reverse complement strand
CGATAGTTGATGAGGTCTTGACGGGTTGTGAGGTAGTTGAAATGGATTTTGACAGGAAAACGAAGACTTGGTATGCGCTTGCAGTTCTTGATAAGCAAAGGTATCTTGCTTCGCTTGAAGAGGAGATAGATAATGAATTGGGTCAGATAAAAAAGTTGTATGACGATGCGCAAAGTTTTTTAAATTCGGGGAAAATTTTGCAAGCGATTCAAAATTTGAAGGACGCACAGCAAAAAATTTACGATATTTATTCAAAGCAAGTTTTTTATAATGCTTTATCGAAAATACCTTACAAGCCAGAGGTTGAACTTACAGCAAGTGGGATTGAGTCGGAGATAAGAGACTTAATTTCAAGGATAAAGATAGAAAAATTTTCCGGCGATAATCAGTTTGGGAAAATCGGTGAAGAGCTTCCTGAACCACTTGTTGTGCGAGTATTTTACCAAGGTGATGTTGCTGTTCCAATTGCGAATGCAAATGTCGTCTTTGCTTATAAGACTGGAGAGGTAATAGAGAGAGCTACAACGGATGAAAAAGGTATGGCAAGCGTTAGAGCAATTGCAATGGGTAAAAGAGCAAATAGTGTTGTGGCAAGTTTTTCCATTCAAGGTTTGCCAAGTGAATACGCGCGGGTAGTTGCGCAGGTTAAGGTTGAGTTTACTTATACGACAAGTGCTGAGGCAACTCCAACCGTTAGCGTATCTTTAAAGGGGGCAAAGGAAGATCGGTTAATATCTGATGTTATGAAGAAATTAACACAGGCAATTGAAAAGAGCGGGTATAAGGTTGAAGATGAAGCAAGATTCGTCGTTGGTGGTGATATAAGTTCAAGGGTTGTTTCAACGGTTCAGGGAGTTGGAGGAATGCTTTATACGGTTGAAGCTGAATTAAATTTGTTTCTTAAAGATTTAGAAAATGGACAAATAGTTGGAAGTATGAGTGTTAAGTCAAGAGCTGTTGGAAAAAGTGAAAAAGAGGCATATGAGAAAGCTTTGAAAGGGATGAAATTTTCAAATAAGGAAATTGCCGAGATGCTTTCAAACGCTAAAATTGAGGAATAAAAACAAAACAAATTAAGGAGGTAAAAATCATGCGGTATTTAACTCCCCTAATTCTAATTTTTGCAGTTGCATTATTCGTAGCTGGGTGCGGTGGTGCTAAGGAACGCGTTGCGGTTCCTGAGGCAGCACCAGCTTGGGTAAATACCCCGCCAACAGCTGTTGACGCGATTTATGCAGTTGGCGCAGCAAATGTTGGAGCAAATCCTGTGCTTGCAAGAAATAAGGCAGCGGATGCAGCAAGGCAAGAGCTTGGAAGGATAATTCAAGTGAAAGTTAAAAGCTTGCTTGATAACTTTATGCAGGAGCATCAGGAATTTATAAATACTCAAGGCACGGTAACATCAGAGGAATTCACAAGGAGCGTGAGCAGGTCGGTCAGCCAGGCAACGCTTGCGGGCTCACAAATTGTTGAATATTACTATGATAAGGATAACAAGATATACTATGCTCTTGCTGTTTTAAGAAAGAATGACATTGTAAATGAGATAATGCGTTCAATGAATGAGGCACAGCGCCAGAAAAAGACAGCCTTCGTTGAGATGAAAGCAGATGAAGCTTTGAAGCTCCTTGACAAGGAACTTGAGAAGTGGGATTTGAGCAAGTAATTAATTGATCTAAAAGGTTGGGGTTAACCCCAACCTTTTTTATTTTTGTGAACTTTGGTTAGGGAATAATTGCTTTTGATTTTTGATCGGTTTGGGGTAAATTAAAGAAAAAATGCTTTAGGGTTAGTGAAGTATGACAGAAGTTTATAGATTTGTGTTAATTGGATTTGGTTTTATCTTTGTTGGACTTGGAGTTATTGGAATATTTATTCCTGGTTTGCCGACCACGCCTTTTCTTCTCTTGGCTGCTGCATGCTTTGCGAGAAGCTCGAAAAAGTTTTATAACTGGCTTTTAAATCATAAAATTTTTGGAACATACATAAAAAATTATCGTGAGCATAGGGCTATTACACTGCGTGGAAAAATTATGTCACTTTCTCTTATGTGGCTTGTCATGGGGTATACGGCATTTTTTGCTATTTCAAATTTAATTGTAAGCATAATCATAATTTTAATTGGTCTTGGCGTCACAAAACATATTTTATCGCTTAAGACAATAAAATGAGAAAAATTGGTTTTGCAATTTTAATTTTTTTTCTCGCTTTGAAGGTTTACTCACAGCAGCCGTCGTGGCTTTCCCTGCTTCCGCAGGCGAAGGATTTTCTATATGCTGTCGGTGCATCGTCCCCGTATTTTTATCCTGAAACGACAAAAGCAAAGGCAATTGAAGATGCAATTTTTGAACTTGCACGAACGATTGAAGTTGGAGTGAGAGTAAGACAAATTAATTGGTTTGAAGACACGGGGAGTCTCTTTTCCGGGCTTTCTTATTTTACGGAGGAATATGAAGAAGAAGTTGACACATTGCTTTTGAATTTTATCAAGGCAAATTGTGAAGTTGTTTCCGAATGGCGTGACCCAAAATCAAGAATTTTGTATGTACTCGTTCGCATTCCTGTTAAGAGCATTTCATCTGATACTTCATTTGCTATTCCTGACGAGTTTATTTATGATCCTTCACTTGCACAGTTGAGGGTTTCAAGAAGGGGACAGCCCGTTTGGATTTATAGGGTTCCTGTGTCAGATGTAGCAATTTACGCTGTTGGGGCAGCGGATAGACATTATGACCCAGCTGAGACACGAAAGAAGGCAATTCAAAATGCGCGTGCTGAACTTGCAAGAATCATAGGTTTGAAAATCCAAGTTTTGCTTGATAATTGGGCGGAAGGGAACAATGTTTTCGAATTGAGCTACTCTCGTCGAATTTCAAGAACGGTCTCTCAAGCCAAGTTGACGGGGTCTCAAATCGTTGGCTTTTGGATCGATCCAAAGACTGGAGCTAATTATGCATTGGCTCGCATGTATAAAAAGAGTTTAGTTTATCAAATTAAACAAATTACAGCAAACGCGATCAGGCAAAATCCACCTGAACAACTTGCAAAGAAAGACAAATCAATTGAGGAGCTTTTGGATGAAGCGTTAAATCAGCTTGATCGTGAGCTTGAAAAGTTAAACAAAAAATAAGGGGGAAGTTAAAATGAAAAAGTTAAAATTAATCTTATGGGTTGTTTTAATTCCGCTGATGATTTTCGCTCAAGATAAGAAAGTAAGTGTTGCCGTTTTAAAATTTGACGCAAAAGGGTTTGATCCAGCTCAAATTGATGTCCTTGTTTCAAGGTTTAGAGTTGCTCTTAACGCTACGGGGAAATTTAATGTGCTTGAAAGAGAAAAAATCAAAGAGATACTCGCCGAGCAAAATTTGCAACAAAGTGAAATTGCTGAAGGGGTTGGGGATAATGTCCAAATTGGGAAAATTCTTGGTGTTAGAGAGATAATCACTGGTGATATCGGCAAAGTTGAGGATGTTTATACGGTAAATGTGCGAAGGGTAAGCGTTGAAACTTCAGAGATAGTTCAAACTGCAAGCGCCGATTATGAAGGTAAGGTTTCAGGTCTATTAAAAGTTATGGAACAACTTGCTTATAAGCTTGCAGAGAAGCCATCCGAAAGATATGTGGCATTGAAGATGGGACAAGAAGAGAAGAAAGAACAAAAGGTTGAGGAAAAGCAGAAAGTTGAGGAAGAGAGTGAATCTGAGGAAGAAGACATATTTGGAGATCTTTATAAGGAGTTCAACATAGCAAAGGATCCATTTAAAGACAGCAATCCACCGAAAATTGAACTTTACTATCCAGCTGTGAAGAGTGGTGGTTATCTGCGCGTAAGCAGTCGCGATTTTGAGATCGCTGGAATTGTCACGGATGAAAATGGGATAATTTCGGTGAAGGTTAATGGGAAACCCGCGGATGTTAAGTTAGGACTTGCTGGAATGAGTTTTTATAAAAAGTTGAGGCTTAAGAGGGGACAAAACACAGTTGAAATTGTCGCGAGGGACTTTTATCATAACGCCGGCAAATTAACATTTACTGTGGAGGTGAAGTGATGGTGAAAAAATTAATCGTATTTTTAATTTCAATACTGTTTTCAATTGAAACCTTGGCAGAACAAAAACCTGAGTGGATTAGGACAAAAAGACATCCGAGATACCCTGAGCGACTTTATATTATCGGTGTTGGCGCAGCTAAGAAGACAAAGAATAAGCTTGAAGATATTCAAAAGGCGAACAATGATGCATTTGCTGATATTGTGAAGCAAATAAGG
>JBKBWH010000174.1:0-4297 GCA_046289115.1 Candidatus Kryptonium sp. | reverse complement strand
ACCTTCCGGAGAAATGTTGCGTAGGGGTGAAAATTATTGTTAAACCCTTAAATTTAAATTCATCCCACCAATCAAGTTCAATCGCATTTTTGCCAAGCCCTTCTTCATCAAGCAACTTCTTTACCCCCAACGGGATGAAAATTTTCACATCGGGATTTAATTCAACAATTTCTTTCAAACTTAAAATATCAAGATGATCATAATGGTTATGCGAGATTATAACGAAATCAATTCTTGGAAGTCGCTTGATTTCCAAAGCTGGTGGGGTATATCTCTTAGAACCAATTTTATTTCCAAACGGACCTGCTTTCGTACTGAAAATTGGATCAGTTAGAAAATTAACCCCATCCATCTGCACAAGGAATGTAGAATGACCAACCCATGTTATTTTATTTGTTGGATTTCCCTTTCGGTAACTTTTCTCATCAAATTCAACAACTTCGAAATTGCATCTCCTCCTTTCTGCTCCACCACCAAACATAATTTCAAAAATCCTCTTCGCGATAAATGGAAAAACAACCGAGAACTTACCACGTTTAAAATTCGGGTCAAGGTTGTAAAACTTGCCATTTATATTTATGCTTCCATATTCAACTTTCAAACGATTTCTCTTATCACCAACAACATCACAAAAGGAAGATAAAAAAATGAAGCAAAATATGATTGACAGAACTTTCAACATTGCAACTCCCAAATTTTTTTATCACTGTTTCTATCGACCCCTAATAAACTTTAAAATTTCACCATGTAAAGATTCATTGGCAACTATAACTCCCTTTCTTCTGACATCTCTCTCGTTATAGTATAAATTTTCCCCGTATGAGTCAGTAACTTTTAAGCCAGCTTCTTCAGCAATTATATGAGCTCCTGCGAGATCCCATTCACTTTTATTGTAAACGCTTACAACAGCATCCGCAAAACCACCAGCGACACTTACAATTTTGTAAGCGATCCCCCCTGCATATTTTACATCTTTAAATTTCAAAGCGATCTCCCTTATCAATTTAACATTATTGATCTCCTTTCTGCTCAATATGACGGTTGACATTTCAAGTGAGCTTGGGGAATTTTTGCTTTTAATCAAAAAATCTTGAAATTCTCGCTCCTTTGAAAAAACGCCATTTAATTCTCCACCCCTCAACCTATACGCACCCTTCCCTCTAACGCCAAAATACAACTCTTTGCTTACAGGGTTATAAACTACACCAAGTATCGGAACTTTATTTTCGACAAGGGCAAGTGAAATTGAAAACATGGGAATTCCTTCTAAAAATTCCTCTGTCCCATCCAGTGGATCAACTATCCAAATTCTTTCTTTTTCCAGCCTTGCTTCGTCATCAACTGTTTCTTCCGAAAGCCATCCATCATCAGGAAAAACAAGTTTGATCTTATCCATCAAAATTCCATTTGAGTCAATATCGGCATCGGTGACTGGGCTTCCTCTCCCCGATTTGCTTTTATATGCTACGCGATAATTTTTATTTTTGAAATACTGTTCTAAAACTTTTCCAGCATTAAGAACCGCATCTATAGCCACTTCCAACTCTTTTAGGCGTTCCATTTTTATTTACCGGCTTTAGAAACTTATCTTTTGAAGTTTTGATAAATTATCAAAAGTCACGCAAAAATGAAAACTTTATCGCTTGTTTTTGTTATGGCGTTTTTTTAAAATTTAAAAAACAAAATTTTCAATATCGAAGCTTTGCCTTGGGTTTTGAAGATGACATTGATCCTGCTTAGCCTCTTGATCTTGATTTATCTATATCTCTCTGTTAAAATCTCAAACGCTGTTAAACAGATTGTGACGGTGAATCAAAAAGTTGTAAGATTTTTTGCCATCCTTATACCACTTTATTTAATCTCTTACCCAATAATTGGTTTTATAGGTTATTTAAGCGGTTTTCAAGGGATAATTTACGCCTTCAGATTTGGCGACAAAACTTTTGATACATTTTTCACCTATCCATTTTGGTTTGGACTTGTTTTCGCAATTCAAGCTTTCTTTCCAATTCTTATAATTGATATAGCAAAAGTGGTTATCTCACCCCTTGTCACTTCACCCATTCAGATGAGAATAAATTTTCTTTATCCGAGATTGATCTTTTTAATTTCATTAACAATTGCGTTATATTCCGGCGTAAAAATTTACACGGACACCAAATCAATAAATCTTAACACAATAAATTTCAAATCCACAAATCTTCCTTCCGCTTTGAACGGCTTAAAAATAGTCCATATAAGCGACATTCAAGCAGATAGCAGGACTGGAAAGAATAAATTGGAAAAATATACCAATTTTGTTAATTCGGTTGAACCTGATGTCGTTATTTTCACCGGTGATCTTGTGACATCTGGAACTAAATACATACCTATTGCTGTGGAGATGCTCTCAAAAATAAAATCAAAGTTTGGGGTTTTCGCATGCATCGGGGATCACGACTACTGGGCTGGGCTTGAAAATATCTCGAAAGAGATGAAAAAGTATGGAACGAAATTATACGATAATGAAAATGTAAATTTAAAAATTAGCAACGCGACTCTTGGTTTAACACTTGTGACAAATATTTACAGCAAACGCCCTGATGACGAAACACTTTCAAAACTCGCATCGCAAAATAATGCCGATTTAAAAATTTTTATAACACATCAACCTTCAGAAAATCTTGTCAAATTCGCGTACGACAATGGATATAAAATCTTTCTTGCAGGGCATACCCATGGTGGTCAAGTTATTTTCTCCATATTTGGCTATAAAATTATACCATCAAGGGTCGAAACAAAATATGTTTCGGGATATTATCAATTTGGCTCAATGTTAATAAATGTAAACCGAGGACTTGGCTTTACGCTTGCGCCAATTAGATTTAATGCCCCCGCTGAAATAACACTAATAAAATTATCTTCACAAAATTAAATGCCAAAACGCGTTCTTTTTCTATATCTGTATTTGCTCATCTTCTTATTAGGTTGTAGAAGAGAAATGCAACAATTAACCGAGCCCGATCTAATCCCCCCATCACCACCGCAGGGGTTATATGTTTATTTTGCAGGCGATGGCATGGTGATCCTCATCTGGCAAAACAACAGGGAATCAGATCTGGCGTTTTACAAAATTTACCGCTCAACCGACAGCGTAAATTTTTCATTCATCGCACAAGCGTATGAAAATATATTCGCAGATAAAGGACTTGAGTATGATACAACTTATTATTACTATATCACCGCAGTAGATAATTCAGGTAATGAAAGCGAACCAAGCGTCACTGTTAAAGCAAAACCAATAAATCTTTATCCGCCGGTGCAACCCTTCGGGTTAACAGTTGAAGCTCACAACGACATCGACGAAATCTACATCAATTTAAGTTGGTATAAAAATCCAGATGGGGATATAAAGTTATATAAAATCTTCAGAGCCAAAACCCCAAATTTTGAAACGCACGACTCCAATCTCGTTGGAACCTCAACGACCAACTTTTATAAGGATACATTAAATCTTTCCATAAATCAGCGTTATTATTACAAAATTATTGCGGTTGATAAAGGTGGACTTGAAAGCAAGCCAAGCTATGAAGAAAGCGATGTGATCTTGCGTTCACCAGAACTTATCAAACCAGAAAATAACGCGACCACAGGCTATGATTTAACTTTTAAATGGAAAAGGGTTGAAAACGCAGTCGGATACATTGTTCTTATTTCTACCTCAAAGTTCGGAAACGAAATATGGAAAAAGGTAATATACCAGGAAAGCTCAAACGATACCATTTCTGTTTCATATTCAGGCTCATCGCTTTACAACGGTAGAACTTACTTTTGGAAAGTCGCAGCTTTCACAAAAGGAGAAAACATAATAAATTCAATTAGCGAAACAAGAAGTTTTACTGTAAGTGTGAGATGATTGAAGCGATAAAAATAACGAAATACTTCGGCGACAAAGTCGTGTTAAATAGCCTAAGTTTCAGCGTCAAAAGTGGCGAAATCTGCGGATATATTGGACCAAACGGCGCTGGTAAAACAACTACGATAAAAATTTTGACAGGGATAATCAAACCATCAAGTGGACTTGCCTATATTGATGGCATCAGCGTAACTGAAAACCCAAACGCGGTTAAAAAAATAATAGGCTATGTCCCCGAATCCGGAAGCGTATTTGAGACCCTAACCCCAATTGAATTCCTCACCTTTATCGGCAGAATCTATCAAATGAAAGATTCAATTATTGAGAAAAAGATAAACGAGTTGATGGAAATTTTTGAAATTTATGAATACAAAAACGAGCCAATGCTAAGCTTCTCAAAGG
>JBKBWH010000173.1:0-4297 GCA_046289115.1 Candidatus Kryptonium sp. | reverse complement strand
TTTGGGATAGATTGGATGTTTATATGAGACATTCCGCGATTTTTAATGTAAAGGGTGTGACGACGCCAACTCAAATAATTCATGGTGAAGTTGATGTAAGGGTTCCAATTTCTCAAGGCAAGGAGTTTTACAATGCCCTGAAGAGACAAGGATGTCCGACGGAGATGATAATTTATCCGCGCACCCCACACGGTGTTCAAGAACCAAAGTTTATCGCTGATATTGGCAAGAGAATAATTGCTTGGTTTAATAAACATCTTGGGAGGGATGCTAAGCTGACGATGGAAAAATAATTTTTGATTGACTAAATTGAATTGCTGATCTTAGCTCGAGACTTGGATTTGTTAAACTTTAAAACAAAGGTGAAAATAAAAATGAAAAAATTGATCGTTTTACTCATGCTTTTTATTTCTAACCTTGCGGTTTCCCAAAATAAAATTTTCCCCTTCAAAATTAATAAGGTCGTCCTTGAAAATGGGTTAACTGTGCTTTCTGTTCCTTTTGATTCGCCCGGGATAATCGCTTATTACACCGTTGTCAGAGCTGGTTCAAGAAATGAAGTTGAGCCGGGGAAGACAGGCTTCGCTCACTTTTTTGAGCATATGATGTTTCGTGGGACGGAGAAGTATCCGGAACAGGTTTATAATGATATTTTAAAACGACTTGGTGCTGATTCGAACGCGTTCACAACTGCCGATTGGACCGCATATCATATCGTTGCAAGTAGTGATGCGCTTGAGACGATCATTGATATTGAGTCTGATCGTTTTATGAATTTGAAGTATACAGAAGAGCAGTTCAAGACTGAAGCTGGGGCAATTTTGGGTGAGTATAACAAGAATGCATCGAGCCCATTGCTTTCACTTTACGAAAAGCTTCAGGATCTTGCGTTTACGACCCACACTTATAAGCATACGACGATAGGATTTTTAAAGGATATACTTGATATGCCAAATCAATATGATTATAGTTTGCAATTTTTTGATCGATATTATCGTCCGGAAAATTGCGCAATTGTCGTCGTTGGTGATTTTGACCAAAAGAAGTTAATTGAACTTGTGAAAAAATATTACGGCGGATGGAAAAGAGGAAATTACAAACCCGAAATTCCTGTTGAACCGCCACAGACAGAGGAAAAGGTGGGGCATATCGAATGGAAGGGGAAAACATTGCCTTATCTTGTTATAGGTTATCGCGTTCCGGAGTTTTCAACCAAAAATGTTGAACGCGCTGCTATTGATTTTGTTTCCGAGCTTCTTTTTTCAAGAACAGCTCCGCTTTACCAAAAACTTGTGATTGAAAAGCAGTGGGTTGATTTCATTCAAGGTGGGGCACCAAGTAGAAGAGATCCGTTTTTATTCACTATTTTCACCAGAATTAAAAATGAAAATTTAATCGACTCTGTGAAAGATGCGATCTTTAATGCAATTGAAGAGTTAAAAACAAAACCTGTTTCTAAAGAGCGACTCGGACAAGTAAAATCATACCTAAAATATTCTTTCGCTATGTCGCTTAATAATCCAAATAGCGTCGCTTATGTGGTTGGAAATTACTTCCAGTTGACGGGTGATCCCGAATCAGTAAATGAACTTTATCAACTATATGAGAGAGTAACCCCGCAGGACATAATGAACGCGGTAAGAAAATACTTCACAAAAGAAAACAGAACAATAGTAACATTAACGGAGGAGAAAAAATGAAAGCAAGCAAGGTAATTTTACTGATGTTGTTAGCAGTTACAATTTCATCGGCAAAAAGTTCAGAGATAAAAATTAAAGAACTTTACAGCCCAAATTATCCAATAATAACTTTCAGGGTGATGATTGGAACGGGTTCGGTAAATGATCCAAAGGGGAAGGAAGGTTTAAATGCTTTGACTGTTTTAATGCTTGCGCAAGGCGGAACTAAAGAACTAACATATAAAGAAATTCAGGAAAAACTTTATCCTTGGGCTGCGAGGATAAATTATCAGTTTGACAAAGAGGTCAGCGTTATTATTGGCGAAGTTCACAGAGACCACCTTGAAAAATTTTACAAAATTTTTTCTGATTTGATCTTAAATCCAAGATTTGATGAACAGGATTTCAAGAGGAATAAAGATTTGTTGTTAAACTACATCAAAGCGACGATAAGAAGCGGGGATGATGAGGAGCTTGGGAAACAATCTCTTGTTTGGTTTATATATGAAGATCATCCTTATCATTCCCCGGAGTTTGGCACTGTTGAGGGATTGAACAACATTACGCTGGAGGATGTGAAAAGCTTTTATAAAAAATATTTCACGCAAGGGAATATAACATTTGGAATTGCTGGTGGTTATCCAAAAAGTTTAATTCAAAAGATAAAGAAAGATTTTTCAAGACTTCCTTTGGGGAAGCCTGAGCCAGTTAAGTTGCCAGAGCCGAAGAAAATTGATGGGCTTGAATTTCTTTTAATCGAGAAAGAAACACGCTCAACGGCGATATCGTTTGGATTCCCAATTTCAATTAATCGTTCTCATAAAGATTTTTACGCTTTGATGGTTGCAAACTCATACTTTGGGGAACACAGAACTTTCAATGGTATTTTGATGCAAAAGATAAGGGGTCAGCGTGGTTTAAACTATGGCGATTACTCGTATATTGAGCATTTTGTTCAGGATGGTGGTTCAACTTTTCCAGTTCCAAACATACCCAGGAGACAGCAATATTTTAGCGTTTGGATAAGACCTGTTGAAAATAAAAATAGACATTTCGTTTTAAGGCAGGCGATAAGGGAACTTGAGGTTTTGGTCAAGAATGGGTTAAGTGAAAAAGATTTTGAGTCGACAAGAGAATTTTTGCTAAACTATTCAAAGTTATGGGTTCAAACTCTTAATAGAAGGCTTGGCTACATGATGGACTCAGATTGGTATGGAATTGAATATTTCATTGATAAAATTCAGAAGGAGCTTCCAAAGTTAACGGTTGAAGATGTTAACAATGCGATAAAAAAGTATCTTAACTTCGAAAACATAAAAATAGTTGCTGTAACGAAGGATGCACAATCATATATGCAGGATTTGGTTTCAAATAAGCCAAGTCCAATATCCTATGTTAGCCCTGTGTCACAGTCGATCCTTGAGGAAGACAAGATAATACAGGAGTACAGGTTAAATGCCAAACCAAAAAATTTCAGAATAATGTCGGTTGATGAGGTTTTTGAAAAATAAATTTTATGGGCGGGTTTAATCCCGCCCGGTTTATATGAACCTATGTAGTATTTGTGGTGAAAGAAATTTTATTTCAAAAGTTTTTAATGCTTGCATCAATTGTATACGCAAAAATAAAGACAATATAGTTGAGAAGATTCTTAAATTTCACGCCAAAACGAGAGAAGAGTTCAACCTTCCTTCTCAAATTCCGCGTTCAACTTTTGATGAAAGTATCACTTGTAAAATATGTGGTAATGAATGTAGTTTGTCTGAGGGTGAAGTTGGATACTGCGGGTTGAGGATGAATCTTGAGGGGAAGCTATTTCACTTTGCTGGCACATTAAATAATGGGTTGCTTGATTGGTATTTTGACCCTTTGCCGACAAATTGTGTCGCCAGTTGGGTTTGCGATGGTTCAAAGCAATATGGAAAGAAGAACTTGGCTGTATTTTATCGAAGTTGCAGCTTTAATTGTTTATTTTGTCAAAATTGGCACTTTAGAGAGACAAATATAAGAAAGGCGAGGAAGATTTCATCCGAAGAGCTTGCTGATATAGTTGATGATGAAACATTTTGCGTCTGTTATTTCGGTGGGGATCCATCCACGCAGATGGTTCATGCAATTAACGCTTCAAAGATGATTTTAAAAAGAAGAAAAGATGTTCGAATTTGCTGGGAGACGAACGGAAATATGAACAAGAAATTTCTTGAGGTCGCTGTTAAATTATCTCTCGAGTCGGGCGGTTGTATAAAGTTTGATATAAAGGCATACAATGAAAACTTAAATATAGCCTTGTGCGGTGTAAGTAATCGTAAGACATTGGAAAATTTTGAGTTCGCTTGTCGATTTATAAGTCAGCGCCCCGAGCCTCCGCTTGTTGTTGCGAGTACACTTATTATACCGGGATATATTGATGCTGAAGAGGTTTATCAGATCGCTAAATTCATAAGCCAATTTGATAAAAACATTCCTTATTCTTTGCTTGCATTTTATCCACAATTTTACCTATATGATCTTCCCGTGACATCAAGACAGTTAATGAAGGAATGCGTAGACGCAGCTATATCGGCGGGTTTAAAAAGGGTTCATATTGGGAATGTTCACTTATTGATTTAAGGTAGTGC
>JBKBWH010000172.1:0-4312 GCA_046289115.1 Candidatus Kryptonium sp. | reverse complement strand
GGCGAAGACGCTCGAGGGTAGGGCATTTGAGATAGCGAAGACAATTCACGCACATCCAACTTTATCTGAGACCCTTATGGAGGCTTCTGCTGATTCATTGAAGGAGGCGATACATATTTAAAAATAAAGTTCTTAACAAGATATGCCAATTTTGCAATTAATTGCCAAGATCATAAAAATCTTACGCTCCCAAGGGACCCCAGGTCAAGTGGCTTCTGGTTTTGCGTTTGGAATGTGCCTTGGATTGATACCATGGAATACTTTGCATAGCATTTTAATTTGGATAATTGTTATAATTGTCAATGTAAACCTAGGAGCTGTCTTTTTAGGGATAGCGTTGTTTGGAGCAATTGCTTATATTTTTGATCCTCTGTTTCATTCGCTTGGCTATTGGCTACTTGTGGATGTTGAAGCATTGAGGGAAATGTGGACATCTCTTTACCAAGCGCCGGTTATTCCGTTTACGAGATTTTATAATACCGTTGTAATGGGAAGCACAGTTGCTTCTATTCTCTTGTTTTTACCTGTCTATCTTTCAAGCAAATGGTTGGTTAAAAATTATAGGGAGAAAGTTGACCCACATATTCAAAAATTGCCTTTTCTTAAAGTCGTTAAAGCTTCAAAGATTTATCAAATTTATCAAAAAATTAAGTTTTGGAGCGAAGTATGAAGTATATCAGGAAATCCGGAGTTATATTAATTGCTATCCTTGTGGCGATTTTTATTCTTCTTAATACTTTCCTTACGGATAGATGGTTGGAGAGTCAACTTGAAAAAGCGGGCTCGAATATAGTCGGTGCAAAAGTTGAAATTGACAATCTTGATCTTTCACTTCTTAAGATGACTTTGAAATGGCAAAGAATCCAGATAACCCATCCTGAACATACGATGAAAAATATGATTGAAACTGGACCCGTCGAATTTAAACTCTCTCCAAGTGCTTTGTTGAAAAAGAAGTTCGTTATAGAAAACATGCAAGTTTTAAACATAAGGACATTTACTGATAGAAAAACCGATGGGCGTTTGCCATTTAGAAAAAAAGAGGAGAAAAAGGAACCTGGATTTCTTGAAAAGCAATTTGAATCTCTACTTGCGGAGTTGAAAAGTGCTCCAGTTGTTGAATTATTTTCCAACTTGAAATCAATTAAACCAAAGGATATAATTGAAGAGATTCAATTTGGAACCCCGGCGAAGGTTGATTCAATTGTAAAATTCTTTGGAGGTGAGATTGAAAAATACAAATCGGATTACGCGCTTTTGCAAAGCGATATAGATAAACTTAAGGAAATTGAGAGAAACCTTAGAAATATCAATCCATCGGCGATAAAAACTGTCGGTGACTTAAAGTCAACTTACGATATGGTCAATGGAAGCATCAAACAAATAAACGAGATAAAAAGTAGATACGAAGCAAAGATTAATGAAATTAGGCAGTTGCCTGACAAGGTTAATAAAGCAAAACTTGAGATCCAAGAGCAGATAAAGGATGATATTCAAAAGGTGAAAGATTACGCAAAACTTCCAGACCTTCAAACCCTAAGTTTGGTAAAATATCTTATAGGTCCGAGGTTGTTTTCTTATTATCTAACATATGAGCGATATTCGGATGTTGCTGAAAAATATATCAAAAAGATGGAGGCGATTAAACCAGAGAAAGAGAAGAGACCACCTCGTTTAAAAGGGCAAGATATTCACTTTGTAAAAGAAAGAGCCTTGCCGAGTTTTTGGCTTAAAAGGTGTGCTTTATCTGGTGAAACAAACGCTGGATTTAAGATCAAAGGTGAGATCACTAACATAAGCAGTCAGCCTAAAATTGTAGGACGACCAACCATACTTGCAATTGAGGGCATCAGACCGGATGAGGCGTGTTTGGAAATTCGTGCAACATTTGATTTCGCCAGCGAACCTTCTCGGCAAGAGTTGGCTTTTAAACTTGAAAAATTGCCCATAGATGATTTTAATTTCAATCATTCAATTAAATATCTACCGATCAAGGTTGAAAAGTCCAGGGGTGACATAAGCGTAAGTCTTTCAAGGCAGGGTGGGGATATGAAATCTGAGTTTAAGTTTTTGTTATATAACCCTCATTTTGTGTTCTCAAGTTTTTCGCCAGCAAATGTCTATGAAGAAAAGGTATCAAATATAGTTAAAAATACTTTTAGTGCTGTTAAGGTTTTCGATGTTAATGCCTTCGTTGGTTTTGAGAAAGGGAAGTTAGATGTAAAATTAAATTCGAGTTTGGATAGGCAATTAACCGCTGGGTTTAAGGATGCAATTGGAAGGGAAGTGGATCAATTGAAAAGAGAGGCTGAGGCGATGGCACGCTTGAAATTTGAGGAGTTTAGAAAAGAGTTTGAATCTAAAGTTGAATATAGGGTCAAAGAATTAACCAGTGAAGTTGAAAAGTACAGTGCTATCGTGAGCGTAGTTGAAAATTTAAGAGAGCAAAAATTAAAGGAACTTGACCAGGAAATAAAAAAGCGTGGTTCAAAGATCCTTGAGAATATATTTAAAAAGTAATTTGATCTGAAATAGCTAGTTTTACAATTCTATCAACCAATTCGTGAAATTCTATCCCAGCAGCTTTTGCTGCCTTTGGCACCAAGCTCGTCCCAGTCATTCCTGGAATTGTATTTATTTCTAAGCAAAAAATTTCACCTTTTTCCGTGACCCTAAAGTCAACCCTTGCAAATCCTTTGCATCCAATCGATTCAAAAGCTATTAGAGCTTGTTCTTGAAGTTTTTCTGTCCAGTTATCCGGAATCTTTGCAGGGACTACATATTCTGTGGCCCCCTTCGTATACTTATGGTAATAATCATAAATTCCACCTTTTGGTATTATTTCAATTACCGGCAAAGGCATATCCCCAAGGATTCCAACTGTTAATTCCTTACCCTCTATGAAATCTTCAACTAAAACTATATCAGAGTATTTGAAGGCAAGTTCAACAGCAGGCTCAATTTCTTCAGGGCAGTGAACGATGCTTAATCCAACAGTTGAACCTTGATCGTTTGGTTTAACAACGCAAGGGTAAGAGAAAGAATTTTCTATTTTCCGTTGAATTTCCTTTGGGTCAACTCTATTTCTTTTTATGACGAACCAATCGGGGGTTTGCACACCATGATGTTTAAAAACTATCTTTGACATATTTTTGTCTATTCCAATTGCACTCGCAAGGACCCCAGAGCCGGTGTATTTCTTCCCTCGAAGCTCAAGCAATGCTTGGACTGTTCCATCTTCACCCCATTTTCCATGCAGGATTATAAAAACCACATCAATGTCGTCAAGCAAATGTGAATTGATACATTCAATTACGTTCTTGTTAGAATATCTTGCGAGTTCTTCTTCAGTTGGCGGTGTTTCCCTTATTGCACTTATGAAAAGTTCTTCTTCATTTTCGGGTTGATTTATCCCAAGTGCTGGATCGATTGGTTTAACGATGTACCCCGCTTCTCTCAAACCTTGCGTGACATATTTTCCGGAAATTATTGATACATCCCTTTCAGGTGATGTTCCCCCAAGCAATACAGCAACCTTAATTTTCTGCATAAAAGCTAAATTTTAATTTTCTTTCCGTATATCTTTAAACTTACATCGGAAAGTTTTTTTACATCTTCGATGGATAAATTTTTTTCACCGCCAAGAATTCTTGCAAGCAAAACTACCATCGCATAATGTTCAAGTTTTTCCATCTTAAGATATGCGTCTTTTAAATTTGCCCCAAGCGTCACAGCGCCGTGGTTTTGAAGTAGAAAGGCATCGCAATCTTTTATAAATGGTTGAATTGACAATGGAACTTCATCGGTTGAAGGGGTTGCGTATTTTGCAAGCGGAATTTTACCAAGGTTGATAATTACCTCAGGGAGGGTGAATCCTTCGAGCGATAACCCAGCGGTTGCAAAAGCGGTCGCAAACGGTGGATGCGCATGTACAATCGCGTTGACATCGGTTCGTTGATTGTAGATGAAAAGATGCATTTTAATCTCGGTTGAGGGTTTATATATTCCGTGAATCAGCCTTCCATCCGAATCAACTTCAACGATTTGTGATTTTTTAAGTTCTCCTTTGTTAACAGAAGTCGGTGTGCAGATGATGTTTCCATTTTTAAGGCGTGCCGATATATTGCCATCCGTTGCACTTACGAAACCCTTTTGATAAAGCAGGTGTGAGATCTCAACTATTTCAGATATTAATTTTTCTTTTTCTTTCAAAACCTTTTTATCTCTCATCTTCTGTTTTGGATTTTGATTGTTGAATCATTTGAATGCGAAGTATTATGCGCAAAATAAAGATAGCGATTGCAACCAGTAG
>JBKBWH010000171.1:0-4316 GCA_046289115.1 Candidatus Kryptonium sp. | reverse complement strand
TGTTTTGATGAGAATTTTGAAAGTTAAATGTTTGCTTTGTTTCATTAGTCATATCGTAAATTTTTTTATTGCAATTTTACTTGTTTTAAAATGAAAAGCAGTTTACTAAAGTGAGAAAAGTGGGTTTAATTTATCATGAAAATTACCTGAAACATGACACGGGAGCAGGGCACCCGGAAAGGAAAGAAAGATTGATTGCTATAGTTGAACATTTGAAGAGGTCAGATTTAAATGAAAAAATTGAATGGATTTCACCTGAGTTAAAAAAGGATGTTGAAAAGTGGATATTAAAAGTTCATTCACCAAGGCATCTTGAATTTGTGAAAAGCTCAATTTTGTCTGGAGTGAGATTGCTTGATTTTGGGGATACCTATGTGAGCAGGGGTTCTTTTGATTCAGCGTTACTTGCTGTTTCTGGAGCGATTGATGGGGTTGATAAAATTTTTAAGGAAGGCTTTGACAAAATATTTTGTGCTGTAAGACCGCCAGGTCATCATGCGGAAAGCGAAAGGGTGATGGGATTTTGTCTTTTTAATAATGTTGCAGTAGCAGCAAAATATGCACAGGAAACCTACGGAATCGAAAAGATTGCTATAATTGATTGGGATGTTCATCACGGAAATGGGACGCAAGAAATATTTTATGAGGACCCAACCGTTTTTTATATAAGCCTGCATCAATATCCCTTTTACCCTGGAACTGGCTCGAGAGAAGAAAAAGGAACAGGTAAGGGGTATGGTTTTACATTAAATTTCCCAATGCCTGCCGGCTCCGATGATGAGGACTATTTAAAAATTTTTGGCAATGAAATTGTTCCAGCCCTGGAAAAGTTTCAACCCGAACTTATCATCATATCCGCTGGTTTTGATGCACACCGAGATGACCCACTCGCTGGTATGAACCTTACTGAAAACGCATTCAAAATGATGACAAATTTAACAAATGAAATTGCAGTGAAATTTTCAAATGGAAAAATTTTATCCGTTCTTGAAGGTGGGTACAATCTTGATGCGCTGGCAAGATCAGTCGAAAGCCATTTAAGAGCATTTCTTGAAGTGTGATTTAAATCACTTTAAAGTCTCAATAAGGTTTATTAACTTGTAAATGGAACTTAAAACAAATTAAGCGAACAAAAATGCGAAAGATAACTTTATTAGCAGTTTTATTTTTTATTTTTCTATATGGGTGCTTTGAAAAACCATCCGAACCTGTCCTGCCAACATGGGATGTTGATTTGACCGTTCCAATACTTGATAAAACATTTACACTTGGTGAACTTGTTGAAAAGGACACGACATACTTTAAAATAGCAAGTAACAATCAAATTTATTACTCTACAACGAATGAACTTGAAGCGACAACCGTTGGTGATAACTTGAAAATCTCGGATATCTCAACTTCAGCGCAAACTAAACTTGGAAACTTTGAGATCAAAGATCCTGGAACGATAACTGCAACCATTAAAGCATATGAAATTTTCCCAACCTTGCCTTCAGATATCCCCCCTGGAGATTACATTATCCCTTCAAATTCCCCGGGTCAAAGTGTTTCGACGAATTTTACGGCATTTGATAACTTTCAGTCGGTAAAATTTGATGGCGGAGTTTTGAAAGTTACTGTAACTAATGGGCTTCCAGTTCCTTTGATATTTCCTGGGGGACTTAAAATTTACGCTCAAAGTGATCCTTCAACTCCAATTCTTGCTTTATTTGATGGAGATACGGTAAATGCGAATTCCACTAAAACAGCAGAGGTAAATCTTGCTGGTAAAACTTTACCTGCCAAGCTTGGCTTAACTGCCACGGTTCTGTCCCCAGGTAGTGAAGGTCAAGCTGTGTATCTTGATGTAAATCAGATGTTTCTTACAGTTTCTGCCTCGCTTGAAAATTTGAGCATCGCTGAAGCTACTGCGCGAATCCCAACCCAAACAGAGCCGGTTGTAATTGATGATTCGTTTGTTCTTGAGCCAAACGAACCCCAACCGAATTTAATAAATGAGGTTGTATTCAAATCAGGTCAAATGAGAATTAAAATTAAAAATAACGTTGACCTTGGTTTAAATGGCTCGCTAACTCTTTATAACTTTAGGAATAAATGGGATAATTTACCCTTACAAATTTCTCTTAACATTGGGCGTAAAAATTCGCGTAATAATTTTATTACGCAAGATATAAACCTTGCGGATTATAAACTTGTTGCCAATCTTTCAAATCAAATTTCATATCGTGTTGAGGTTCGCACTGAAGATACCGGGGGTGAGTTTAGAACGATAACTAAAGATGATAGCCTTTCGGCTGAAATAAGTCTATCAAACCTTGTCATTGAATCAATATCTGGAAAAGTCAAGCCAACGGAGATTAATTTTGAAGAGCAAAGAATAAGTCTTGATGGGCTTAGGGATTACAGAGAGAAATTTAGGGGTGGTTTGAAACTTGATGATATCCAAGTTGAATTGAACTTGGTAAAAACAGCCCAGTTTACATTTGACATGAATTTAAAAGTAAAGGCTAAGAACATAAAAACAGGAAGAGTTGATTCGCTCGAAATTCCAATTGATCAAAGAAGATTTTCTGGAACATCGCACAGGATAGTTCTTAACAAATCTAACAGCAATATAGTTAACTTTATCAACTCATTTACAAGCGGAGATGGTGAACTTCCTGATTCTCTCTTTATAACTGGTTTTGTCTTCCTTAACCCGAACTATGAACTTGGTCAAGTTTCATCTGCTGATTCAATCTATGGTTCAATTACGGTAAGTTTTCCTGCAAGCTTTGGGATTTCAAACGCTGAATTTAGGGATACAAGCGAGGTCGAGGAGATTTCAGAGGACACCAAGAAAGAAATTGATAAAATGAATTATGGAAAGCTGTTCGTTGAAATTGAAAATGGGCTTGGGGTTGAACTTAGATTTAGGGCGACATTGCTTGGTTTAGTTATGGATTCACTTATATCAATTCCAAAAGCGAGTGATTTTCTCATAAGATCAGCGCCTGTTGATGACAATGGTTTTTCAGTTGGGGCTTCAAAATCTATAAATGTTATAGAACTTGAAAGGAACGACATTCAAAAGTTTAAGAATATGAAATTCATTCGTTCTTTCATTTCACTTAACACTGCTAGGAATGGCGGAATTGTTAAGTTTAAGACGACTGATTCAATAAAGGTTAAAATTTACGGAACACTGAATTACAAAGTTGAAATTTCAAACAAATAAAAAGGGAAATAAAAATGAGGTTTGCAATCTTAATTTTACTTGTCGTATTTTTATTCGGAAACGCACTTGGTGGGGATGATAAAGCAAATGTCCGCGGTCTTGGAATGGCTGGGGCAACGACGGTGACAAGCCGAACAATTGATGCAATTGGGATTAATCCTGCTTTGCTTGCCTACATAGGAATCGCGAAAGAATCAGAAATCAAAGGGAAAGTGATCGATGCCGAAACTAAACAACCTGTTCCAGGGGCTCAAGTGACGATTAGAAATCTTAATTTGAGCGTGCGTGCGAATTTCAGCGGTGAATTTTCACTTAAAAATGTTTCACCAGGAAGTTACACAGTTGTCGTGACTCAGAAGGGTTACGAAACACTTGTAATTAAGGGGTTCAAAGTGACACCGAATTCCACAATAAAAGGAACGATCAAAATTTCAAGGAAAGAAACAAACCAGGAAACATCAGTTAATTTTAGTGAACTTAGTTTTGAGGTTAAAGAACAAAGACCGATAATTTACAATGACAACAGTAGCTTTACGATGAGCCTGATACCCCAGATTGGATTTGGAATTGGGATGAACTTTTTAAGTTACAATCTTTATCTTGATTACTTTACAGGGGTTGACAGCGCCGGCGAAAAAGTCCCGAAACATTTAACTGATGATGATAAACGCAAAATACTTGATTCGTTTAGAGAAAATCCCGGCACATTGATGTCTCAAATTGATGTTAAATTGCTGAATATTGCGTTTCCCATCAAAGGTGTTGGAATTGCATTCGGTATGAGAGAAAGGTTTGTATCAAAATTTGGTATTCCAAGGGAATTTATGGAATTTATGTTGTATGGCAATCCACCTGGCTCGGTTTATTCATATAACATTGGAATTGGAGGAACTTGGATGAGGGAATATTCAGTCTCACTTGGCACGAAAATTCCTTTTGATTTGGCTGTAATTAAAAATATCAATGTTGGGGTTGGGGTCAAATTTTTGCAAGGCTTTGGATATGTTGGTAGCGATGATCTTAATTTAACCTTTGGGACTGCGGATTCTTCAAGAGGATATGAGATAACAGCAAGGATGAAGGGAGTTGTAAAGAGAGC
>JBKBWH010000170.1:0-4332 GCA_046289115.1 Candidatus Kryptonium sp. | reverse complement strand
ATCACGGGCTGAAATGGTTGATATTAAAAACTGCCAATCAGACGCCTGAAGGAGTAAAAGTTCACGGGCAAGTTGTTTAAGCATAAAAATCAATTTCTCGTCTTTTGAGTTGGAAAATTTTTGTGCAAGCTCCCGCATTTTAAATTCATTTGAGTAAATATGTCTCCATGTCCATTCTGTGTCTTTGTTAAGCCAGATGTAATGATATCCGCCCTCGCCCCAAGAGCCCTCAGGAAGGGAAACAACCGTTGAAGGGTTAAACTTTTCAACTGCCTCTGACGCCGTTGCTGGTTTTACAAATTTGGAATCGTTCAACTTTTGAAAAACTTTCTTTAAAAATCTTGGTCCCTCAAACCACCAATGCCCGAAAAGTTCGGTATCATACGGAGCTGTTAAAACCCCGATTTTTCCAGTTTTATCGAAGTGCTCTTTTAATGTGGAAGTTATTAAATCAACAAAATGAGATGAATTTTCCTCAAGGCGTGCTTCAACTTTGTCAAGTTCATATTCAAGTTTATCTGCAAGGTCAGCCTTTGAGCTCGTCACACGCCAGTATCTTAAACCACTTGGAAATTTTTTCTTATGAAAATCGAGATACCATCCATCGCCGGGATATCCCCATTCTCCACTCCAAACTTGTAATCCAGTTTTTGGATCTCGCGTTAAAACTGCAACTGGCTTTTTCTCTGGTTTCCCTGAGCTAACAAGATAAATTTCATAAGGTGATTTTTCTTCCTCCGGTCTATACTTCACTTGGGATTCAAATTGCTCCCAAAGCTTTCTTAAACCTTCAAATCTTTCTAAATAAACCCCAATAGTTTTTCCGCCCTTGAGTGTTGCGGTATCAATGAAGAAAAATTTAATCCCGTTTTCAGATAAAAATTCTTCAATCCCTTTTCTATCGTATTCAAGAATTGGAAAGTCATCTTCTGGCTTCAGAGGTATTTTCCATCTGTAGCCGGGTCTATAGGCACATTCTGGAAGCCATATTCCTCTTGGTTTTCTGCCGAAGTATTTTTCATAAACTTTGACACCAAGTTTTACTTGGGCTTGAACGCTTGTGTCAAGTGCAAGGAGTGGCAGGTAACCATGAGTTGCTGCACATGTTATTATTTCAAGATGACCTGAGTCTTGAAGTTCTCTAAATGCCGAGATCAGGTCTTGGTTATACTTATTTGTGAAGCTTTCCTTGATGTTTTGATAATAGTTTCTCCAAAATTTCGCAACACCTGCGAGATTCTTTCTCCCTGTTTTTGTGAATTCAGTTTCATCTTGTTCGGCAAACTTTATCTTCATATCAAGGTATTGTAGAAATTCATCAACGAAAGATCTACTTACAAGTTGTTCTGCGAGCACGGGCGATATGTTAATCGTGACCTTAAAATTTATTCCTTCATCTTTCAGCTCATTGAAAGTGTTAAGCAAAGGTATATAGCATTCGCTTGCAGCTTCATTTAGCCAATCTATGCCATGTGGCCAACGCCCATGACCTATGACATAGGGTAGGTGAGTGTGAAGAACGAGAACGAAATAGCCATACATTGAGCTTCCAAAATTTGTTTTTAAGGTTTAAACCCAAGTGATTTTTGTTCGGATTCACCAAGAATTTTTATCTCTCCAAATGTTGCTTCATACTTTTTTATATTATCCTCAAGCGCTTTAAGTAAAAGTTTAGCATGTTGTGGTGTCATTATGATCCTGGCAAATACTTTGGCTTTGGGGACGCCCGGAAGAATTCTGGTGAAGTCGATTACAAACTCGGCTGGCGAATGGGTTATGATAGCAAGGTTTGAATAAATCCCCTCCGCTTCTTTCTCACCAAGTTCAATGTTAATTTGTTGAGTGATGGGTTGTTCGTGCATGCTTTTTATTTTTAATATAACTTTTTGAACCTTCAACTTCAAAATTTAGAAATTTGGATATCTCACGCTTTCAAGCACAAGCCCAGAGGCTGGGGCATGCATGATTTCAAAATCGTTGCATTTTTCAAAGAGAATTTTTTTAAAAACCTCAATATCAAATCTGCCCCTTGCAACATCTATCATCGCCCCAACAAGTCCCCTTACCATACCGTAGAGAAATCTGTCTGCGGTGATCTCAAAAATTAACTTATCACCTTCGCTTTTCCATTCAGCGCTTTTGACTTCACAGATATGATTTTTTACATTTGTTCCTTTTTTTGAAAAGATTTCAAAGTCATGTTTCCCAATTATAACTCCAGCACACCTTTTGAGTTTTTCAAGGTCAAGTTCGTATTTGATGAACCAGAAGTAGTTTCTACCGATCGCAATTTTATTTTTGGTTATGAAATATCTGTATGTTTTCTCAATGGCACTGTACCTTGCGTGGAAATCAAGATTGACTTCCTCAACTGTGTGGATTACGATATCGTCAGGGAGAATTGAATTTAAAGCTTTCTTTAAGTTTTCAGTTGGAATTTTACTTTCACATTTGAAGTTTGCAACCTGACCTCTAGCGTGAACTCCAGCGTCGGTTCTGCTTGCGCCAATTAAGTTCACATCTTCATTTATTATTTCTTTTATCGCTTTTTTGATCTCGCCTTGAACACTTCTTCCATTCGGTTGGACCTGCCAGCCCGCGAAGTTCGTCCCGTCATACTCAATCAAGAGCTTGATGTTTCTCATTGCGTAAATAATTTAATTTTGTAATTGCACTTTTTCCTGAATAAATTTAAATGCAAGTTTTCAAATTTAAAATGAGTCAGATGGAGTCTCAAGCAATCACAGAGAAACAAAAAGCAGCATTAAGTTCGGTTGTAGCAGCTATTTTTTTAACTGGAATTAAACTTATCGTTGGATTGATGACTGGCAGTTTGGGAATTTTATCCGAAGCTGCGCATAGCGGTCTTGACCTCGTAGCTGCTGGGATGACCTATTTCGCGGTTAAAATTGCCGACAAACCTGCGGATAGAGAACATACATACGGACACGGGAAATTTGAAAATTTATCCGCTCTCTTTGAAACTCTTCTTTTGCTCATCACATGTGGATGGATAATATACGAAGCGCTTCAAAGAATTTTATTTCATGAGGTTCATATAGAGGTTAACTTTTGGAGCTTTGCTGTTATAATTACTGCAATCATTGTTGATTATTCTCGCTCAAGAATTTTGTTCAAAGCTGCGAAAAAGTATAACAGTCAAGCGCTTGAGGCTGACGCCTTACATTTTAGCACAGATATTTTAAGCTCTGCGGTCGTAATAGTTGGTTTGATCGGCGCTGGATTGGGATTTCATAAAGCGGACGCATTTGCAGCTCTTGTTGTATCTGGCATCGTCATATGGATAAGTTTAAGGCTTGGAAAGAAAACAATTGATATGTTGACAGATAAAATTCCTGATGTTAGACTTGTTGAGGAGATAAGGAACAAAGTTGTGGAAATCGAAGGGGTTGTCAATTGCAGAAATATAAGAGTAAGACAGGCTGGCTCGAAAGCATTCGTTGATATGGTCGTAGACATAAAAAGGACGATACCATTTGAACACGCACACCAAATTATGAACTTGATTGAGGAGAAAGTAAAGGAAATAATTCCAAATGTTGATATAGTGATCCATTCCGAACCTGTTGAAACAAGTGACGAAACGGTTTTAGATAAAATCAAGATGCTTCTTGTCGAGTTGAAAGCATCAGCGCATAACATTGAAGTTCAGAGAGTAAACGATAGATATTTGGTCGACCTTCATCTTGAGTGCAAATCAGCTCAAACACTTGAGGAAGCACATAAAATTGCAGATGAAATTGAAGCTAAGATAAAGGAAAAAATTCCATATGTTGAAAAAGTCTCAATCCACATCGATGAGGAGAACGATATGATAAAGGAAATAAAAATTGTAGATGAATGCGATGAGATAGTTCGAAAAATACACGAGATTGCAAACTCGCAAAAAGGCGTCGTTGAGTGCAAAGATATAACTGTGATGGAAATAGATGGAAAATATAAGGTCACGATAAACTGCTTCCTTGATAACTCGCTTTCTCTTTCAGATGCGCATGAAATTGCAACCACGATTGAAAATAAGATTTACCTTGATATAAAAGAGGTATCAAAGGTGGTCGTTCATGTTGAGCCGGAAACGAAACTTAGGGATGAAAAAAGATGAAATTATTTCCTTCAGGGGAAAAGTTGAAACCTTTTTGGGTTTTTCGAACGCCGGGTGATTTTAAGATATGGAAAGTTTTTCCAACAAGATATGATAAAGTTTTGTGTGAGCTGAGAAATTTGGAAAAAAGAAATGTCAAATTTGTTTGTTTGTCAACCGAAAATGGAGTGAAAATTTGGGAGGATCTAAACATAGATGAGCCATGGTGG
>JBKBWH010000016.1:0-16619 GCA_046289115.1 Candidatus Kryptonium sp. | reverse complement strand
GTCGTCAACGCCGAAAAAATGGTTATAAAAGAATCACAAAGGGCATACACCTATCTTAACCTTTTTGAGTTCCCAGTTGACCTTATAATAGTTAACAAAGTTTTTCCAGATGAAATTAACGATAAATATTTTAAAAGATGGAAATCTACACAGGAAAAACATATTGACACTGTAAGAGAAGCGTTCGATCCAATTCCGATTAAAATTTCGTTCCTGCACGATGATGAAATCACTGGCTTAAACAAACTTTTAAAATTTGCGCAAAATCTTTTTAAAGATGAAGACCCAATTCAAATTTATTATTATGACAAGCCAATGCAAATTGAAGAGAAAAACGGGAGATATTTTTTGAAGTTAAAGATGCCAACCTTCACAAAAAAAGAAATAAACATTTGGATTAAAAATGGCGAGTTGATAATTGAATTACCGAGTTTTAGAAGAAACATATTTTTGCCTTATACCCTCGCCACATCAAGAATTAAAGAAGCAAAGTTAAATGATGGAGTTTTAACAATTGAATTTGAAAAAACAAAACGAGATTGAGCCATGCCAGAGGAGAAAGAAAAACAAATGCCGAAATACTATATCCCGTTGCCGGATTTTCAAGCGCTTTTCAAATCTCTTCCACCAGAGCTGGATGAAGCAAAGAAACATTTCATTCAGGTAAACAAAGAAATTTTACTTACGATAAGGTCAGTAATAGACGCTGGGATTGCAATCGCAGACAAACTTCTTGAAGAAAAGCCGAAAGCAGAAACCGCAAAAAAGGTGAAGGTGAAGTGATCATCTCTGCGGAATTTCAAAGCTAAACGACGCCCAAAAACTTTCCCAGTTTATATCGTCACAATTCTCACATTTGCGCAGATGCACGAGGCGAACAAGTTGAAATCCTGAATTTTTAACTTTAAACCTTGCTATTCCATTTTTATTTGTTTTCACCTTTTGTTCAAAAACATCATTTTGACCCACACTGTAAAGCGTCACAATTTTATTCACAAGCGGTTTACCTTCAAACAAAACTTGAACTTCAAGTTCATCCCCGACTTTAAGAAGATATGGATTTTTTAAAAGCACTATTTCAAGCCGTTGCCCCAAAACTTTCTTGTAAATTTCTCCCTTAACCTCCTTACCCGACAGAACAAGCGATTTTAAGTATCTACGATATCTTTCTTTCTGAACCCCATTTTTTGAGTCAATTTTTATGTCAGTTATACCTTCGTGCTTTAAGTACTCGTTAAATTCTTGAGCGTTTAATTCTATATGAGCCCATCCTCTTTCCATAACGATTAAGCCAAGCCCATCAAAATCAACTTCCCTTTTCAAAATTGGAATTGATTTATCTTTGGCTTGCGACAATAAATCAACAATGCCATCATTTTTCACTAATTCAAATTTTTCGGTCATTTCCATCTGAAGTTCTCGTTTAATCTCAGCTTTAAGTTTATCGCCGACATAAAGATGCACGATCAATGTATCACCTTTTGACAAGATAAATTTTTGTGGACGAAGCCAATAATCATGGGCGTAAACGAAATTAAAAATGAACAAAAAAATCAGAATTTTTCTCATTACCCCCACCTATTAATTTTCTTTTAAAAATATAATTGCCCTTGCTTTCTTGTTTAGATCAAAACCCGTAAAATCATCCCCCTCAAAATCATAAGGGTTGCCATAGCCGAGCCAATTCCAATCGTGAAGTATTTCAAGCTTATCCTTCCTGTTAAGCGAGTTATAATTTGGTATAACATTTTTCAATCTTGGGTAATTCGCATATTTAGTTGGATTAACTATTGAGAAAACTTTTTTATGTCTTCTCATTTCCCCCCATTTTTCATCAGAGGTTCTTTCAGTTTTATAAACATAAACTTCCCCCACCTTTATTTTAACGAATCCACTTTTTATAAATTCCCCCTCATCATAAACACATATTTCAGCGCCGGTTATGATAAGCGAGGCTTTGAGAAGAAATTCACACAAAAGATAAGCGTTAAATTCATTCCCACCGATTCTCGTTATACCACTTGCTATTGAATTATCAATATACCCACCTCGTTTAAGCACAATTAAGCCCTCCCTTTCAAGTTCTTCAAGTGCCTTGACCTCGCTCATCCCGGATGACAAAAGCGCTTCAAATTTTTTTGCGATTATATTTTTAACTGGTTCCTTTTCCCCAGCCCACATCATAAGCTCAACATTTTCCCAATTTGGAAAAACTGCAAATCTTTTGAAATTTATTCTCCCCGCAGTCCAAACAAATTCCGAATTATACCATTTCTGCAATCTCATCACCTCATCCCATTCCTCATCACTTAAAAAATTTTTCCCGTTATCCTCTATCCAATATTTTATCCTTCTCGCCATAGTTTTCCCTCCATTGTCTTAAGAAATTTCTCAACATACTTGCCAAAAAGATCAAATTCAAGGTTTACCTTGTCTCCGATCTTTCTGAATTTAAGATTTGTGTTCTCCCATGTAAATGGGATTATTGAAACTTTAAACCTGTTTGTGTCAAGCTCCGCAACTGTCAAACTTATCCCATCAACTGCAATTGAACCTTCCGATATGATATATTTTCCAAATTTTTCAGGAAATTCTATCTCAAAAATCCAACTATTTTTCAATTTCTTTATGCTTTTAATTGTTCCAGTTGTATCAACATGACCAAGAACGATATGCCCTCCAAGCCGTCCGTTAAGTTTAAGTGAAAGCTCCAGATTTACCAGATCCCCGATTTTTAAATCCCCAAGATTTGTTTTCTCTATCGTCTCCTCGACTGCCTCAACTTTGAAACGACCAGTTCGCCTCTCAAAAACAGTTAAGCAAACCCCGTTTATTGCAACACTATCACCAATTTTTATTTCGTCGATTAACTTTTTTGATCTCACAGTGAAAATTCTTGCTCTCCCCCGCTGAATAACCGCCTCGATTTTCCCAACCTCTTCAATTATTCCTGTAAACATTTTTAGATTTAAACTTTTGTTTAACGATTTCAAAATAAAATTAAACAGTTAAATTTCAAAATTTGGGAACCTCGCTTTTACCTTCGGGCGTTGAAGTGAAGTTAATTTTTTTAAAAAATAACCCCACGAGCACTTGACAAATATCGCAGTTTTTATTATATTTAGGTTGAATTCAAAAATAAAAAGATGGAGAGTTCAATGACGAAAAAACTCGCTTCAATTTTACTGATATTTTTATTTGCCCTCTTTTCCGCAGGTTGCACAAAGTATGCAAAAGATGAGGAAATTCAACAATTGAATAACCTGAAGGCGGAGGTAGAACAACTTGAGAAGGAGATCAAAGCGAAGGAGCAAGAAAAAGCAGCACTGCAAAATGAGATCGCGCAGAAAGATCAAAAATTGAAGGAGCTCCAAGCTGAAAAAGAGAAAGTCCAGCAACGCCTTCAACAGATAAAGTAAAGGGTGTTTTTAAACAACAAAACAAAATTTGGAGTGGAAGATGAAAAAACTATTAATAATCTTATTTACACTGGTATTTGTCGTAACTGGCTTTGCTCAGGAAAAAGTTAAAATGAAATATGATGACTGGTTAAAGGAAATGGCTTTATGGACTGCGAAAAGGGATGAATTACGCGCTAAGCTCAACGCATTGAATAACGAAATTAACAATTTGAAAAAGCAATCTGCTGAAAAAGATGCTCAGATTAAACAAACACAAGATGAAATTTATGCCCTCGTTGGTACAACGCCTGAAGGCGTAAACGAATATCGACAAAAGGTTGCCGATTTCGAAAGAAGATTAAATGAACTATCAAGGCTCTCAAATGAGCAACTTTACGAGAGAAGAGCAGAGGTTGAGAAACTTTACAACGACTATCAAGCATTAAAATCAGATAAAAGGATTGCGCTTTCTGAGTTTTATGACAAAGTCTTGGGGTTTGAATCTCAGGTTAATAACTTAAACACAACGGCTAAAGCTCTTGTTAAGACAAAAGAGGGACAGGTGCTCGTCGCCGAAGCTATCGTGAAAGAAGTAACATACACAGTTGGAACATGGAAAAAAGACCGTGATTGCCTCTGGAACATAGCGAAGAAACCAACGATTTATGATAACCCATTCCTGTGGCCCAAGATTTATGTGGCAAACAGAGATAAGATAAAAGATCCAGATTTGATCTATCCTGGCTGGGTTTTAAAAATCCCGCCAAAAGCTGAACTGACAAAAGAAGAAAAACGGGCAGCTAACACTTACTATCGTAAGAAAGCAGAAAAACAGCAAGTAGGTGGTGGAATGTGAAAGTCTTGCTGAGGTTTTTGCCGTAGTTCTAAACCCCTGAACTGTCAAAGGACAGTATCAGGGGTTTTTTCTTTTTGGAACTATTTTTAAATTTTTTAAGATTTAATTTTTAGAGAAACAAAAACAAAATTGGAGGCAGGAAAACTGAAAAATTATGGTTGAGCGAAAAATTAAGTTATCTGGCATTAATACCCTTGCCCTCCTGGGCTACAACGATACCTACCTTCACATAATTGAAAAAAAGTTTGACGCTGGTATAACTGTCCGCGGGGATAACTTAATCCTCAAGGGTGAAAAAGATGAGGTTGATAGAATTGAACGGGTTTTTAAAGAACTTATTTTTATACTCAATAAAAATGGGCATCTTACTGAAAACGATGTAAATATCGTAATTGACCTTGTAAAACTTGACAGCGATGATTTAACATCAACGCACAGAAGAAAAAAACATACCCCTGATGAACTTGATTCAATTATCCTTTTCACAAAGAATGGACCAATAAAAGCTAAAACCCCAGGGCAACTTGAATACTATCGTCAAGTGAAGAAGAATGATATTGTTTTCGTCATAGGACCAGCTGGAACTGGCAAAACATATCTCGCCGTTGCAATGGCAGTTGCAAGTTTAAAAAATCATGAAGTTAATAAAATTGTCCTTTGTAGACCAGCAGTTGAAGCTGGCGAAAATCTTGGCTTTTTACCCGGTGATCTGAAGGAAAAAATTGAACCTTATCTTAAACCTTTATATGATGCGCTCGACGATATGCTCCCAGCTGATAAACTAAAATCATACTTTGATAAAAGAATCATTGAAATTATTCCGCTTGCCTATATGAGAGGAAGAACCTTGAGCAATGCTTTCGTCATCTTAGATGAAGCTCAAAACGCCACAAGCTTACAAATGAAAATGTTTTTAACACGCCTTGGTGTGAACTCAAAAGCGATAATAACGGGCGATATAACCCAGATAGATTTGCCATCAAGGACGACATCAGGACTTGTTGAAATTCAAGAAATTTTAAAGGGTATTGAAGGAATTGCTTTCGTATATCTTGATAAAAATGATGTTGTAAGACATCGGCTTGTTAAAGATATAATTGAAGCCTACGATAGATATAATGCCATGAATGGAAAATCAAACGAAAAAGGAGATAAATAATGAACCGAGTTAATGAGCTGTTCGGTGAGTTTGTTGAAGTGATTAAAAAGCTTAGAAAGGAATGCCCATGGGATAGAGAACAAACTCATAAATCGATAAGACATAACTTAATTGAGGAAGCTTATGAAACAGTTGAGGCGATAGATGAAGAAAATTTTGAGGAGTTAAAGAAGGAACTCGGGGATTTACTTCTTCATGTTATTATGCATTCTGTGATGGCTGAGGAAACTGGTAAATTTACTCTCGCTGAAGTTATTGAGGGAATTAGGGATAAGTTAATTTATAGGCATCCTCATGTTTTCAGCGACGCCAAAGTCAATGATTCTAAAGAAGTGAAACATAATTGGGAAAAACTTAAACAATCAGAAAATAATCGAGATTCAATTATCTCAGGCATTCCAAAATCGTTACCAGCGTTAATAAAAGCGTATAGAGTTCAAGAGAAGGCGGGAAGTGTTGGCTTTGATTGGGAAAATCCAGACGATGTGTGGAAAAAAGTTGAGGAAGAAATTTTTGAGTTAAAGAAATCGATTGAAAGCAATGATTCAAATAAAATAGAAGAAGAAATCGGGGATTTGCTCTTTGCAATTGTAAATTATTCGAGATTTTTAAAGGTTAATCCAGAAAGTGCTTTAAATAAAGCAGTTGAAAAATTTATCCGCAGATTTCAAACCATCGAGACGGAATTAAAATCTCAAGGTAAAGACATTTACTCTGCGACACTTGAAGAAATGGACTCAATCTGGGAGAAGATAAAAAAGAAAGAAAAAGAGTAAACTGACTACTTTAACATCGGTATTTTTATTCCATGCTTTTTAGCTATCTCAATAGCTTTTTCATATCCCGCATCCGCATGTCGAGCTATTCCAAGTCCTGGGTCAGTTGTTAAAACACGTTCAAGTCTTATCTCCATCTCTTTCGTCCCATCAGCTACAACCACCATACCAGCGTGAATCGAAAGCCCAATTCCAACACCACCACCATGATGAACCGCCACCCAACTTGCACCGGCAACAGCATTCAAAAGAGCATTTAAAATTGGCCAATCTGCGATTGCATCGCTTCCATCCTTCATCTTTTCAGTCTCACGGTTCGGAGAAGCAACGGACCCAGTGTCAAGATGGTCGCGACCAATTACGATTGGCGCCTTAACTTCGCCAGTTCTTACCATCTCATTGAAAATCTTTCCCATCTTCGCCCTCTCACCATATCCAAGCCAACAAATTCTAGCTGGAAGACCTTGAAACTTGACATGCGTCCTCGCTTTTTGAATCCACCTAACAAGGGATTTATTTTCAGGGAATGTTTTTATCACCGCTTCATCAGTTGCGTAAATATCTTCAGGGTCACCGCTTAACGCTACCCATCTAAATGGTCCCCTACCCTCGCAGAACAAAGGTCTAATGAACTCGTGAACGAAACCCGGAATTTCAAATGCATCGCTCACTCCATTTGCATAAGCTTCACCACGAATATTATTTCCATAATCAAAAACAACAGCACCTCTTCTCTTAAATTCAAGCATAGCTTTAACATGCTCAACAATTGAACGCTTAGCCATTTGAATATATCTTTGCGGATCTTTCTTTCTCAGCTCAAGAGCTTCCTCATAAGGAATTCCGTTAGGCACATAACCGTTTAAAGTATCGTGAGCCGAAGTTTGATCAGTAACAATGTCTGGAATTATTCCGCGTCTTAAAATTTCAGGCAAAACATCAGCTGCATTTCCAACAAGACCGACAGAAATTGCTTCTTTTTTCTCCTTTGCTTTAAGCACGATTTCAAGCGCTTCATCAAGATTATCTGTCATCATATCAAGGTATCCCGTTTGAAGCCTTCTTTCAATTCTTTTTCTATCGACCTCAACCCCAAGGAAAGCAGCCCCATTCATTGTAGCAGCTAAAGGTTGAGCTCCGCCCATTCCACCAAGTCCAGAAGTCAACAAAAACCTCCCGGCGAGCGTCCCACCAAAATATTTATCAGCACAAGCAGCAAAAGTTTCATAAGTTCCCTGCAAAATTCCCTGCGTTCCAATGTAAATCCAACTTCCCGCTGTCATCTGCCCATACATCGTAAGGCCAAGAGCCTCAAGCCTTCTAAACTCATCCCAAGTTGCCCAAGCTGGAACAAGCATAGCATTTGAAATTAACACGCGAGGAGCAAATTCATGGGTCTTAAAGATCGCAACTGGTTTTCCTGATTGAATCAACAATGTCTCATCATTTTCAAGCTCTTTTAAACTTTTAACAATCGCATGAAAACACTCCCAATTTCTTGCTGCTTTACCTGTACCACCGTAAACGATGAGTTCTTCAGGTTTCTCTGCGACCTCGGGGTCAAGGTTATTCATAAGCATTCTTAATGCTGCTTCCTGTGCCCAACCCTTACATGTTAAAACATTGCCACGGGGTGCTTTTATGCTCTTAACATCAAACTCTTTTAACTCAATTTGGTTTAAAATTCCCGCCATCTTTTACCACCTCCGAATTTTTTAAAATGAATTTTTTGTGAATATCGCCTTGAAGACATAACCAGCGATTTGCGGATTTTCCCTGAATCGTCTCATTGAATAAGCATACCAATGCTCACCAAAAGGAACATAAATTCTTAATTTATAACCATCAGATACAATTTTATTCCCAAGCTCAGGGCGTACACCAAGCAACATCTGAAACTCAAACTTATCATCTCTCAAATTATACTCTTTTATCAAACGATATGCCTCATTTATCAAATCATCATCATGCGTTGCAATGCAAGTATATGCTTCGCTTTGAAATAGAATATTCAAAAGGTGTTTAAAGTTGTGGTTTATAAGCTCCTTCTTTTTAAAAGCAATCGTCTCTGGCTCAACATAGATACCTTTACACAACCTTATCCTTGGTTTCAACGGTAAAAGAGCCTTTATATCGCTCTCGCTTCTTTTTAAATATGCCTGAATTGCCACACCAACATTGTCATACTTCGACTTCAGCTTTTTATAAATTTCAATTGTCGCGTCCGTTGTTGACGAATCTTCCATATCAATCTCAACTATATTGTCATACTCCCCTGCAAGTTTAACGAGTTCTTCGACATTTGCATAACAGAAATCAAAGTCAAGTTTTAAACCAAGTTGAGTGAGCTTAATGGAAAGGTCGGAGTTTAAATTATTTTCTTTTATCTTGCTGAGCACAAGTTTATAAGTTTTCAGCGCCTCGATCGCCTCACCTTCGCTTGTGATGTTTTCACCAAGCACATCAATTGTAGCTAATTTTTTCTGCTCATTTAATTTCTTTACAAGGGTAAGTGCATCTTCAAGTCTTTCCCCCGCTATATAGCGGCTTGCAAAATGTCTGACGATTTTTTTAGGGACCAATGGCAAGGTGCGAACAATTAGTTCATTTAATGGGTTCATGGTAAAAAAGAACCTTTTATTTTATTTAGCCAAAAAAATTTAACCTTTAAAGTTCTAAAAATCAAACTTCAACTCAGTTCCCTTCTATTTGCGTAGAAATTTAACAACAAACCAACCATAGCCATATTAATCCACATCGCTGAGCCACCATAGCTCAAAAAGGGAAGCCATATCCCAATTACAGGAAAAAGCCCAAGCGTCATTCCAATGTTAACCACAATATGAAACGCCCATGTAGAAAAAATTCCAATCGTAACTAAGCTTGCAAATTTTTGCCTTATCATTGAGGCGAGATTTATAACGCGCCACAAAAGGATAAGATAAAGCAGAAGAATAATTACTGAACCTATAAACCCAAACTCTTCAGCTGGAACACAAAAGATAAAATCAGTCCATTGAGCTGGGATAAACCTCAGCTGGGTCTGCGTCCCTTTCATAAACCCCTTGCCAACCAAACCACCCGACCCAATTGCAATTTTTGATTGAATGACATTATAACCAGCCCCTAATGGGTCACTTAGTGGATTTAAAAAACTTGAAATTCTTTTTTGTTGATGCGGTTTCAAAATCTTATGATAAATATGTTCGCTTGCCAAACCAATTATTAGATTCATCGCTACTATCACAAGTGTCAAAACAAAGGGCTTACGCATCAGGAGAAATAAAACAGTGATTAAAATTGAAGCAAATATGAAAACTTTAAGGCTAAAAAATGAAGCAACGATTAAAAAAATTGGGGTAACCAAAAGCAAGAGCCAAAATACAGGAACTTCAAACCAAAACATAATCCCTAAAAAAATAGCACCGAACACAACCGCCGTTCCAAAATCTGGCTGTAAAATTGTTAAAAAGAGCGGAATAAAAGTTAAAATGCCAGCAACTATTAATGTTATAGGGCTATCATTTCTGACATTTTTCCTTGACAAAAAATTAGCAAGTATTAAAATCGTCGCAAGCTTTGCGAATTCAGATGGCTGAAATTGAAATTTGCCGATCTGAATCCACGAAGCCGAACCTGAAACCTTTTTACCTATAAAGATGACAAGCACGAGAAACAAAAGTGAAAGAAAATAAAGCAAGGGGGATGCCCTAAATAACCTTTGCACTGGTAAAAAATAGAAAAAAACAAGTATTATAAAACCGCTCAAAATCCAAAGAACATGCTTTACAAAGATAAAGAATTGCCCTGGGAGCTTCGTTGCGCTGTAAATTGATAATATGCTCATAATCAACAAGCCAGCAAATGGGATCACGATCTTAAAATCGATTTTATCCCCAATTCCTCTTGCTATTGCCATTTTACAAGTTTAAATTTTGTTCTTTGATTTTTCAATTCAAAATATTTTTTTACTATCTCCTTCGCAATTGGAGCAGCAATTGAACCGCCAGTCCCAGCATTTTCAACTATGATGGCAAAGGCAATTTCAGGATTTTCATAAGGCGCAAATCCAATAAACCAAGCATGATCCTTACCATGCGGATTCTGAGCGGTTCCAGTTTTACCAGCAACCTCTATCCCCTCAACCCTTGCTGCTCTTCCTGTTCCAACAGGACCATTGACAACCATATACATCGCCTTACGAACTATATCAAATGTCTTATGCGATACTGGAATTTCCCTGATACGATATGAAACCTTTTGTACCCTCCCCATCTTTTTATCTACAATTTCCTTAACGAGATGAGGTTGATAATATTTACCAAAATTAGCAAGCGCCATCGCATATCCAGCCATTTGAAGTGGCGTCACGCTTATTTCACCTTGACCAATTGCTAAACTTATAAGATAACCTTTCGTCCATTTGTTAACACCATAAACCCTATTGAAATACTCAGTTGATGGTAAAATCCCATCAAGCTCTTCAGGTAAATCAATGCCCGTCTTCTTCCCAAAGCCAAAAAGAGCTGCATACCTTGACCAATCGTCAAAGTTAGTTCTTAACATCAGGTTGTAGAAATAAACATTACAGGAGACTTCAATCGCCTTTGCCAAGTTCACCCAGCCATGCCCTTGGGATGTGTGGCATTTAAACACCTTGTTACCGTAAACAAAATAACCCGGACAATAAACCTTCCAATTAGAATCAACCACATCTGTTTCAAGCGCAGTTATTGCAAGTATCATTTTAAAAGTTGAACCGGGTGAATAAAGCCCAGATATAGCTCTGCTCAATAAGGGCTTCTTCGGGTCGGAGTTAAGCGAATCCCACACTTGTTTAGAAGTATAACCGCTTAACAAAGTGAGGTCGTAATTGGGTTTGCTAACCATAGCTAAAATTTCTCCATTGCGCGGATCAATTACAACAGCCGAGCCAGTTTTATCTTGAAACAATTGTTCCAAAAACGATTGCAATTCTATGTCTACTGTCAAGATCAAATCCGAGCCTTCAGAAGGTGGTATATCGTTTTTCCCATCGTTATATCTACCCACAAATCTACCGAGCGCATCAACCATTATAAAACGATATCCTTTCCCGCCCTTTATTATGGACTCGTAGCTTTTCTCAAGCCCAGATTGACCAATTTGATCCCCAGGTTTATATAAACCTCGGTAAATTGCAAGCTGCGATGGTGTAATTTCCTTAACATACCCAAGCATATGGGAGGCAAGCCCCGGGGCTCGGTAATTTCTTTTATGCTCAATTAAATAATCAATCCCCCTTAACTCATTTTTATGCTCCTCAATATATGCAATTGCTCTAAGCGGGGCATCGCGTCTAATTTTAACTGGTGTAAATGGCGACGGCGCTGATGAAATTTTATCCATTATATATTGAGGTTCAACATTTAAAAGTTTCGCAACGATATCAAGATTTTTCATCTCGAATTCATAGGGCACCAAAGTAACAGTATAAGATGGCACATTGTCAACTATAATCTTACCATTCCTATCAAAAATTAACCCCCTAATTGGATCATGCTGAATAGTTCTGATGCTATTGCTCTCAGCCTGCCTTTTATACTCAATGGTTCGATAAAGTTGAAGTTCAAAAAGTTTACCTAAAAAGAAAAGAAAAACAAGCGAAAGAAAAATTTTTAAAAACTTTACTTTTGTAGCCTCATTCATATCCAAATCCACTCTTTCTTGAAAGTGTGAAAATTGGAACCAATGATAAAATAGCCGTATAAATTGAACGACCAACTATCAACCTCAAAACTTCTACGCTATCAAAATTACGCCCAAGAATATCAAACAGAAAATATACCAAGTTATCAACCGCCGAACATAAAATTACGATGCCAAAGAAACGCCGAGTCCCTATATTTGCTTCAATTTTAGCTTCACTGTAAAAATATCCAGCGATGAAACCAGAGACAGTTTTTGAAAGAGCTGAAAGCCCAGGGACAAAATCGATGGTTAAATCCATCAGCAAACCAAAAATAAAACCCGATATTGTCCCAACAATCTGTCCATTTCTCAAAGCCATATACACAACAAAAATAACAACAAGATCGGGAGCGATCTTTTCAATTGAGATCAAAGGCACAATGGTTATCTGAATAAACAAAATTGCCAAGCCAACAAAAAAATATCTAACATATGCCATCATTTTTCAAGTAAACCCTGTTCAATTTTCTCTCTTTCCAAATCACTTTTATACTTAACAATGAGAACCTCTTCAATCTTGGTAAAATCAACAAACGGTTTCACCTTTATTGCTTTAAAAAGACCCGCTACAGAATTGTCTATCTGCGTAACCACACCAATTTCAAACCCAGGTGGAAAAATTGTGCTGTATTCAGAGGTTATAACAACATCCCCAACTTCAACATCCATCGTTTTTGAAATATTAAACACCGATAGAAACTCACCCCCCTCCCATCCAAGTATTCCGTCGACCCTGGTTCTTTGAATTTTTACACTCGCTCTAAAATCTTTATGATACAAAATCATAGCCACCGAATAATTCCTGCCAACCTTCATTATCTTGCCAACAATGCCAGATTCAGATATAACTGGCATATTAACTTCAACCCCATCGTTTGAGCCGGCATTTAAAACTATGTAATTGTACGGACTGATAAGCGTCTTTCCAACTACATCGGCAGGTATAAGTTCATAATTATTTGTTTTTTCTTTAAAACCAAGAAGCCGACGCAACCTGATGTTTTCAAGCTTTTCTTCACGCAACTGGCTTAACTCACTGAGTAGAAGTATATTCGTCTTTCTCAACTTTCTATTTTCATCTTGAATGTTGTAAAAATTCGAAAAAACATTCGTGACAGATTTTATAGCTCCAACAATTTCAACTGCCATTTGCGCTACCACATGCGACTTCGATGAATTACTGATAGAAAGCAATATCAAAGAAACCAGAACCAGAATGGAAAATGTAAGATATTCTTTTAAATGTTGGCTTATTTGCGACAAAATTTTAAGCATCAATATCTCTGACTTTTAAGTAAAACTTTAGAATATGCCTCAAGATTTTCAAGAACTTTTCCTGCTCCACGAACCACTGCAGTTATCGGGTCTTCAGCAACATGCACTGGTAGCCCAGTCTCCATCTTTATTCTTTCATCGAGACCCTTAAGCAGCGAGCCACCGCCTGTGAGCATTATGCCACGGTCAAGTATATCTGCTGCAAGTTCCGGGGGCGTTCTTTCAAGAGCAAGCTTTATAGCATCAATTATTGCAATAATTGGTTCATTTAAAGCTTCCCTAATCTCAACGGAGCTTACCTCAACTATCTTAGGGATCCCAGTTACAAGATCACGCCCCTTCACTTGAATTGTTACTTCTTCCTCAAGAGGCATAGCAGAACCAACTTCACATTTTATATCCTCAGCGGTTCTCTCACCTATCAAAACATTATATGACTTTTTAAAAAGTTGAATTATCGCATTCGTCATCTCATCACCAGCAATTCTTATTGATTCCTGGGTAACGATCCCAGATAGTGCTATAACAGCGATCTCCGTCGTCCCACCACCAATATCAATTATCATATTTCCATATGGTTCCGAAACATCTATGCCAATTCCAATTGCAGCAGCCATTGGCTCGGGGATCAAATGAACTTCTTTTGCTCCGGCGTGCTCAGCTGAATCGCGAACAGCTCTTTTTTCAACCTCTGTAATGCCACTTGGAACGCTTACCACAACTCGCCTGCTCGGAAACCAGTTGACATGAATTTTTTTGATAAATTCTCTTAACATTCCTTCAGCCATCTCAAAATCAGCAATTACCCCATCCTTTAAAGGTCTTATAGTTTGAAGGTCTTTATGAGTTCGTCCAAGCATCTCCTTTGCTTCCTTCCCTATAGCAACAATTTTGCGCGTACTTTTGTCGTATGTGACTATTGAAGGTTCATTTAACACAATCCCCTTGCCTTTCATCCATATAAGTGTAGTTGCAGTCCCAAGGTCAATTGCTATATCTGCGGTGAATAAATTAAAAATTCCCATTTTTCTCTTTCCGAATTAATTTTTTTAATGTTTAAAATGTCTTATCCCTGTGAAAACCATTGCGATATTGTATTCATCAGCAGCTTTTATCACATCCTCATCTCTTATTGAGCCACCCGGTTGAATCACAGCTGTTGCTCCAGCTTTCGCTGCTTCGATCAAGCCATCTGGAAAAGGAAAGAAAGCATCCGAAGCTACAACGCTACCTCTCAAATCATGTCCCATCTCTTTTGCTTTCATAACTGCTATCCTTGAGGAATCAACCCTCGACATCTGTCCAGCCCCAATTCCAAGAGTTCTATCTTTCCTTGCATAAACAATCGCATTTGACTTGACATGCTTCACAACTTTCCACGCAAATATCAAAGCCTCCATCTCATCAACGGTCGGCTTTCTACGCGTGACGACTCTCAAATTCATAGGCTCAAGATCAATTTGATCTGCCTCTTGAACAAGAACACCTCCTATAATTTTTCTAAAATCAAAGCCAAGCGATTTCAAATCAATATCTTTATACCTTATTAATCTCCTGTTTTTCTTACGCATTAAAAAATTCAAAACATCGGATGGAAATTCAGGAGCAATTATAACTTCAAAAAATATCTCATCCATCGCCATAGCAGTTTTTAAATCGATCGGACGGTTGAAAGCAACTATTCCACCAAATGCTGAAACTGTATCAGTTTCAAAAGCTTTCTTAAATGCTTCAAGAGTTGAGTCCTCATCAAGCCCAACGCCACACGGATTTGTATGCTTTACAATAGCACAAGCAGGCTTCTCAAACTCAAGAACAAGCTCCGTCGCAGAGCTTATATCAAGTATATTATTGTAAGAAAGCTCCTTACCGTGCAGATGCTCAAAATAATTGAAGAAATTACCATAAAGCGCAGATTTTTGATGTGGATTTTCCCCATAGCGTAAATTCCTAACCTTAGTCAAATTCAAGTGAAAGACTTCAGGCAATATATCCTCAGTTGATTGTGCAGATAAAAAGTTTGCAATAATAGCATCATAATTTGATGTGTGCTTAAATACCTCAATCGCAAGCGAAAGCCTTGTTCTTTCGGAGATTTCACAATTGTTTGATTTAAGTTCATAAACTATCTCTTTATATCTATCTGGATTAACAACTCCAGCCACATATTTATAATTTTTCGCACTCGCCCTCAAAAGTGCAACCCCACCGATATCAATTTCTTCAATTGCTTCATCAATTGTTACCTTCTCCTTATGGATCACCTTAGAAAACGGATACAAATTTACAACGACGAGATCAATTGGAACTATACCGAACCTTTTTAACTGTTCAACATGTCCAGGGTTGTCCCTCACAGCAAGAATTCCCCCAAGAATCTTAGGGTGTAAGGTTTTAACTCTTCCATCAAGTATTTCAGGGAAACCAGTTATATCTTCAACTCTTTTCACCTTGATCCCATTCTGCATAAGGAGATTATAAGTTCCCCCAGTTGAGATTATATCTATACCAAGGTTTTGAAGTTCTCGTGCGAAATCAACTATTCCAGTTTTATCATAAACACTTATCAATGCTGTTTTAATTTTCATTTTTAACTATCACCTTTCTTCCAGATATTTTCACCTTGCCTTCAACGAAAAGTTTAATCGCTTGTGGATAAATTTCATGTTCAACTTTTAAAACCCTTTCAGCAAGAGTTTCAGGCGTGTCATCATCCCTGACCTCAACTGCCCTTTGCATCACAATGGGACCATGATCATATTCTTCATCAACGATATGAACTGTAACGCCAGTTATTTTAACTCCATAATCGATCACCGCCTTATGAACATTCATGCCATACATCCCCAAACCTCCGAAAGCTGGCAAGAGAGCGGGGTGAATGTTTAAAATTTTGTTTGGATATTCTCTGATTATTTCAGGTGGAATTTTTTTCATATACCCAGCAAGAACGATAAGTTCAATGTTTCTTGATTTAAGCTCATGAAGAATTTTTTTGACATAATCTTCATCGCTTGTGAACTGCTTTCTACTTATATGAAGGGCGTCAATTCCATTTGCTCTTGCAATTTCAAGGGCACCTGCGTTGGAATTATTGCTTATCACCACGGAAACTCTCGCATTTAACCTTCCTTCTTTTATGGCATTAAGGATTGCCACAAGATTTGAACCTCGACCTGAAGCAAAAACAGCAATGTTCATCGATGATTAAGATGAATTGTCATTTCTTGAATAAATTTAATACTTGATTTAAAAATTATCAAATCCGTTAAGGTTTGTTAAGAAAATAACCTCTCATTGGGAAAGCGCATCACGCTCAGGGTTTACCCCATTAGTTTCGGTTTGTGCACATACTTTGAATTGAAAATAAAAAGCCCCGACATATGTCGGGGCTTTCAATGTGTTTAAACATCTTTTACATT
>JBKBWH010000169.1:0-4373 GCA_046289115.1 Candidatus Kryptonium sp. | reverse complement strand
TAGTTGAAGGACCATGCCCCGGGTAAACCACGACATCGTCTTCAAGCGTGAAAAGTTTTTCCTGAATTGATTTTATTATCATATCATAAGAACCACCTGGAAGATCTGTTCGCCCGATCGTTCCTGCAAACAATGTATCGCCACTGAACAAAACCTTTTCATTTTCTTCATAAAGACAAATGCTGCCGAGCGTATGACCCGGGGTGTGAATTACTTTCAACCTTAAATTGCCAACCTCAATCACATCCCCATCATTTAAAATTATATCTGGTCTAATTGCTTCAATTCTAAATGGGAGCTCATAGATCACGGACTTAGGGTCTTCAAGCAAATGTGCATCTTTTCGATGAACGGCAACCTTAGCCGCGGTCAAATGCACAATTTCAGAATCATCGGCAATATGGTCCCAATGTCCGTGCGTGTTAATTAAACAAAGAATTTCACACTCGTGCTTCTTCGCTTCATTTACAATTTCATTTGCTGAATCTTTTGGAGCATCAATCACAACAGCATAATTGCTCTTCTCATCAATTACAAGATAACCAATTGTCAAAAGTGGACCTGTTTCAAAAGCTTTAACTATCATCCTGAACCAAATTTTGTTTTTAAAATTCTTCCCTTGTTCTACTTGAAAAAATGCTTACGACCATATCTTTATATGAACTGATGTTATCAACCTCATCTTTCGCTATCCTTGAAAATTGGTGCAGGCCATCGAGCACAAATTCCATCGCTGTCGCCATCGCATATTTATCGTTCTCATCAACCTTGAGATATTTCTTTGCAATCTCCTTTAATCCTTTCACTTTACAAAGTTCGGCGTAGAAAACATCGATCGGCATCTCATCTGAAATTTCTATTTTATTTCCGCTTTCAAACCAAGCGATTATCTGAGCATACTCCTGATGACTTGATTGAACCTGTCCCTTCCCTTTTTCCTCGTAAGAGTAATATCTTGCCTTTGGCAACGGATCGGGAAAATACTTTTTGAACACCTCCCTTATAGCTTTACCGATCAAAGCCCTGCTTACTTTAACACTTCCCTCTTGTTCTCCCTCGAAAACAAGTTCAATCTTACCAGTTATACCGGGCAAAACAAAATTTAAATCGCAAATTCTCGGGTAAATTATATCTTCGTTAAGTTTTATAGCTCTTCTTTCGGCATTGCTTATAAGATTTTCCATACATGAAATCGTCAACCTTGCGCTCACACCCGACTTTTGGTCAACAAATTCACTTGCTCTCGCTTGAAAAGCCACTTGCTCAATTATCTCTTTGAAATAATGTGGAATTACAACTTTTTTACCTGAATCCCTATTTATCCACGCCTCTTGTTCCGTAATTTTAATACCATCTTCAATTGTCTTTGGATAGTGAGTCAATATCTGCGACCCAATTCTATCTTTCAAAGGTGTGATTATATTTCCACGATTTGTATAATCTTCAGGATTTGCGGTGAAAATTATCATCACATCAAGCGGAATTCTTATGTTAAATCCCCTGATTTGAATGTCTCGCTCTTGCATTATGTTGAACAAGCCAACTTGAATTCTCGGCTGAAGGTCTGGGAGTTCGTTTATAACGAATATGCCACGATTTGTCCTCGGGATTATGCCCCAATGTATCACTCCCTCGTGCGAATAATAAAGTTTTTGCGTTGCTGCTTTTATCGGGTCTATATCTCCAATTAAATCGGCTATCGTCACATCAGGCGTAGCAAGCTTTTCACCATATCTTCTTTCCCGTGGGAGCCATTCAATTTCAACATCATCGCCATATTCTTTTACAAGGTCGACACATCTTTTGCACAAAGGTTTATAAGGATTGTCATTTATCTCACACCCTTTAATTATCGGGATATACTCATCAAGAAGGTTCACAAACATTCTTGCAATTTTTGTCTTCGCCTGCCCCCTCAGACCCAACAGGATTATGTCATGCTTTGAAAGTATCGCATTTATTATCGCTGGTATCACAGTTTTATCGTAGCCAATTATCCCCGGGAAAAGAACTTCATTTTTTTTGAGTTTTTGAATCACATTTTTTCTCAACTCTTCCTTGACCGGAAGGACTTTATATCCAGAGCTTTTCAGCTCACCAATCGTTTTCGCAAATTTCATTTTTAGAAGTTAAATTTTGTTGTAAATTTTTTTAACAAAACGAAAAATACAGATTAAATGAATCCTAAAAAAATCCTGATAATCAGGTTAAGTTCAATCGGCGACATCGTTTTAGCAACTCCACTTATAAGAGCGTTAAGGAATAAATTCACCACATCCCAAATTGACTTTATAGTAAAAAAAGAATTTTCAGAACTTTTAAAGTTCAACCCGAATCTGACAAATCTAATCGAGTTTGATTCGAAAAATGGTTTCAAAGAACTGTTAAAGTTGAAGATGCAAATCTTAAAAGAAAGATACGATTTAATTATCGACATTCACAACAATTTGCGAAGCCTATTTTTAAGAACTCTGTCAGGTGCTAAGGTGGTCAAAATCAACAAGAGAGTTTTCAAAAGGTTCCTTTTGGTGAAATTTAAAATTAATCTATACAAAAATGCAATTCACACCGCAGAAAAATACCTTGAAACCGTATCAAAATTTTCTATCAAAAATGATAACCAGGGTCTTGAGGTATTTGTTCCTAAAGATATAATCGAGCGAGTGAAAAAGAAAATTAATTTTTCAGAAGGGAACCTTTACATAGCGATTGCGCCATCGGCAAAACATGAGACGAAAAGATGGCTACCGGAAAGATTTGCACAGCTTGGGGATGAACTCGCAAAGAAATTCAACGCAAAGATAATTTTGCTTGGCGGAAAAGAAGATAAGGAAAGGTGTGAAACTGTTGAACATCTGATGAAAACACAACCGATAAATTTATGTTGTCAAACCACGCTTCTTGAAGCATCCGCTGTTTTATCGTTATGTAAACTTCTCATCACGAACGATTCAGGGCTAATGCACATCGGCTCGGCTATGAAGACGAAAGTAGTTGCAATTTTTGGATCAACCGTTAAAGAATTTGGCTTCACACCATACGGCACACAAAGCATCGTAGTTGAAAAAGATATCCCCTGCCGACCTTGCTCGCATATCGGTCGGGAGAAATGCCCGAAGGGACATTTCAAATGTATGAGGGATATAGAAGTAAAAGATGTTTTCAATGCATGTGTTGAACTTATTGGGGAATTAAACGCACTTCACCTTTGAGGAACAAAGTTTATAGATCGCACAATGTGTAAAAATTAAATGGAGAAGTTCATCATGAAAACCGAGGATAAACTTCGGATGATTGAAGAAATTAAACGCTTAGAAACGGAACTTTACCTAAAGAGGAGCAAACTTGCGTCAATTGAAGCAATGGAATCCGAACTCTCTCCCGTAGGCGAGGGATTAAAAGCTGGTGATTGGAAAAAAGTTTTTTCTGAGTTAATTAATCTCATCGGAGCGCATTCCACTGGCGGAGATAGCGTGGAGGACACACGAAAGGAGCGAGAAAAATGAAATTGGTTATTGAGAGACATCCCAATTACCAATTTTTATTCAAGGCTTAAAAAACGCATTTCCCTCTTGACAAACACAAATTGAATTATTAAATTCAAGTTGGTGAGTCTGCTTAGAGAGACTTTGCTTAGGCTTTTGAAGAGAGATGAGAGATTGATAAAGCGCTGAAAGGGGAAAGTTAACAAGGGTAAGCTGGAAAATAAAAAAATAAAAGAGGTAGCCATGAGATTTAGGTTATTTCTTGGGGTATTGTTTTTTACAATTTTGATAACAGCAATTCTTGGGGCGCAAAATAAGTTTAGAACGAAAGGATCTGGCTTATGGAGTAATTATTCAAATATTTGGGAAGTATACGATACTGTATCACAACAATGGGTTTCTGCTTCCAGATATCCAGCAGAAGGCGACACTATAACTATAAGAAGTGGGGACTCTGTAAACACTGGAATGAAGTTAACGGTCAATTACTTAGTGATTGAATCTGGGGCTACTTTGGTGATAGATGTGGATACACTTAAAATCTCAAATGGTCCTGAGGTATACGATCTTGTTATATATGGAACTCTGCATAATAAGAAGGTAATAACAATTGGCACCAATGCACGCTGGCGCATTGGTGGAACTTACATACATAACACAGGAACTGCTATTTCTGCCCCATTGAATTTTGCTGCGATTGAACCAAATAGCACCTTTGAATACCGTGACGCTGGAACGGCGGTGACGATTTCCGGCAGGACATACGGACACTTAAAATTCACAACCGCATCAAGCTACTCACCTTCTCCAACTGGTTCGGTAGCACTTACAGTTAACGGAACATTCACCATTGGAAGTGGGGTTGTATTGAATTTAACAGGATTTACT
>JBKBWH010000168.1:0-4385 GCA_046289115.1 Candidatus Kryptonium sp. | reverse complement strand
CTGCCATCCCAAACGCATAAGTTGATCATACCTAAATCTTGGCAATGTCCATCTCACAAGCATAAAAAGAAAAATTATAATAAAAGCCTTCGCAAAAAACACAATCACCTGCAAAATTCCCGCAAGGTTTGGATTCATACCGCTGTAAATATCAACAAATGGAAAGTACCATCCACCAAGGTAAAAAGCCGTGACCAACAAACTTGCTGTTATTATATTTGTATATTCCGCAAGATAGAATGCACCGAATTTCATCCCAGAATACTCCGTGTGATAGCCTGCGACAAGTTCAGGTTCAGCCTCAGGTAAATCAAAGGGTAATCTGTTCGTCTCAGCGAAAGCAGAGACAAGAAAAATTATAAATCCAACGGGTTGATAAAAGATATTCCAGACATTTGCCTGCGAATATATGATTTCGTCGATTTGAATCGATCCAGCAACAAGAACAACACCAACAAGCGAAAGCCCAAGCGATAACTCATAACTTATCATCTGAGCCGAAGCTCTTAAAGCACCAAGAAGCGAATACTTATTATTTGATGACCAACCACTTAAAGTCACACCGTAAACACCAAGCGAGCTTAATGCAAGTATGTAAAGAAAGCCGATGTTTACATCAGCAAGCATAAGCTTAATCTCTTTCCCATCGAACACCAATTTCTCTCCAACAGGTAGAACAGCAAAAACGCTATAAGCAACAAAAAGTGAAATTATTGGTGCAATCGTATGCAAAGTTCTGTCAGCATTTGCGGGTATTATCTCTTCCTTGAAGATAATTTTTATGACATCAGCGATTGGTTGAAATAGCCCAAAGGGTCCAACCCTATTCGGACCGAGTCGATCTTGAATAAACGCTGAGATTCTTCTCTCAACATATGTCAAAGCAGCGGAAGCAGTTAAAAAAAGAAGTATAAAAATCGCTGCTTTCACAATTATAATTAAAAGTGTCTCCATGTGCTTTGAAACTTTAATTTTTGTTAATGTTAACCTTAAATTTCAACATATGTGACTTTCTTGCTCACAGAATTTATCATCACCCCTTCATCACCGATTGATTCATAAGTTAAACCTTTGAACTCACGAACAGTCTGCGCGATTTCACTAAACACATCTTCAACCTTTTCATAATTAAATTTCACACCGAGATTACTCGCTACTTGTGAAATTACCCACCACGATGGTTTAACATCTCTTCTCTCCCCGCTTGACCATCTATCAAACCGAGTTCCGAATTTAAACAATCGAGATAGCGCAAGATTTGCTTTATTAATTTCACCTGTATTCGGTCTTGCTTCGCCAAATTTTCTTGGTTTATAAACCATATATGGCTCAATATCCTTCGGAAGAACCGCAATGTTTATCTTCTGAACCCTACCTTCAAAATTGATAAAAGTTCCTTCCTTCTCAGCGAAACTTGCACTCGCAAAAACAACAGTTGCCTTTTCAACAGTTTTGTTCCAATTGGTCGCATGAACAATTATATTTACCCCATCAAGCAAGTTGTAAATCTCATCATTTAAAACAATGTCATCATCCATTACATAAATAACTTTAATCTTTTTCGCTTTCAAACCTTCAATTATTGATTCAAAACCAAAACCATCATTTGCCCCAAGCCCAAGAAGGTTTGCCCCAGTTGAATTGGGGGTTTTATCTGCTCTGATCAAAAAGTCATCTTCATCACCATCTTTCACATGGGTTAAAAAATCAATGTATTTTGCCTTGAGGACAGACTTAGCAAATTTTCGCAAAGCAAAGTTATCTTCATTCGTTGCATAAGCAGAACCAATAACTGCGATCTCGTTGGAATTGACATTTTTCAACAAGGAAACCGCTTTTTCAATTGCGACATCCCACTCAACTTCAACAAGTTCACCATTCTGGCGAACCATTGGCGATTTTATCCTATCATCTGAGTTCACCTGTTTATAAGTAAATCGCCCGTAATCGCACATCCAATACCTGTTAACTTCCATATTTACCCTTGGGGTTATTCTCAAGATTTGATTGTTTCTAACCCAAAGATATACATTACATCCTCTCGCGCAACCCGGACAGATGCTGCTAACTGCGGTCATATTCCAAGTTCTTTCCTTAAATCTGAAATCTCGCGAAGTTAAAGCACCTACTGGACAAATGTCAATTATATTCATTGAGTAAGGATTATCAACTCGCTTCCCTGGAAAAGTCGTCAAAACAACTCTATCCCCTCTTTGAGTAAAAGTCAACTGCGGATCTTTCACAACCTCGTCAAAAAATCTTATACATCTTGAACACATTATGCATCTTTCAACATCAAGAACGATGTTTGGACCAAGCGGTACCCTTTTCGGTTTGTGATTTTTTTCTTCGTCAAATCTGCTGTGTCCAGGTCCGTAAATGTATGTATAGTTTTGGAGTTTGCATTCACCAGCTTCATCACAAATTGGACAATCAAGCGGATGATTAATAAGAACAAACTCAAGCACTGCCTGTCTTGCTTTTTTAACTTTCTCACTTTGTGTATAAACAACCATCCCGTCCATCACCCGCGTTGCACAAGCGATCACAAGTTTTGGCATCTTTTCAACTTCAACAAGACACATTCTGCAATTCCCAGATATTGAAAGAGCTGGATGATAACAAAAGTGCGGAATATCAATGCCAAGTTTTTCTGCTGCTTGAAGAATGGTTATTCCATCTTTTACTTCTGCGGTTTTCCCATCTATTGTTATTTTTGCCATCTGATTTACCCAAAATTTTATTTTGTTAATCAAACTTGATCAAATCTTCAATAGGCGTATACTCTAAATCAAAAGCTTCCGCGACGCCTTTGTGTGTTACTTTACCTTCAATTATATTAACACCCCTTCTTAATTCCTTGTTCGTTTTTATAGCCAATTCAAAACCTTTATCAGCAAGCTCAATCACATATGGAAGTGTAGCATTCGTAAGAGCAATTGTTGATGTCTTTGGGACAGCGCCAGGCATATTTGCAACGCCGTAATGAACAACTCCATACTCAATATATACCGGATCATCATGTGTTGTCGGTCTTATAGTTTCAATGCATCCACCCTGGTCAACTGAAACATCAATTATTACCGCTCCTTCCTTCATTTGTGCAACCAATTCTTTTGTCACAAGCTTTGGTGCTTTTGCTCCTGGCACTAAAACTGCGCCGATCAAAACATCGGCCCTGCGAACTGCTTTTGCAATGTTATATTCATTTGAAGCCATCGTCACAACATTTTTAGGCATTATATCGTCAAGATATCTTAGCCTTTGCAAGTTTACATCAAGTATTGTGACCCTTGCCCCAAGCCCAGCTGCAATTTTTGCTGCGTTTGTGCCAACAACCCCAGCTCCAATTATCGCAACATCTGCAGGTTCAACACCTGGAACGCCACCCAACAAAACTCCTCGTCCACCCATAGATTTCTCAAGATACTTTGCCCCTTCTTGTGGCGCCATCCTTCCCGCAATCTCACTCATCGGCTCAAGCAAAGGTAAACTTCCATCATCTTTCTGCACAGTTTCATATGCAATGGCTATACACCCCGACTTAATGACAGCCTCGGTCAACTCACGACTTGCTGCAAAATGAAAATAAGTAAAAACAATCTGATCTTTTCTCAAGAGTTCATATTCATAATCAATCGGCTCTTTTACTTTAACTATCATATCCGCTTCAGCATAAATTTCCCGCGGGTCGGGGACAATTTCAGCACCCGCTTCCTTGTAAAGTTCATCACTAAACCCACTCCCAAGCCCAGCTCCTTTCTCAACCAAAACGGTATGACCATGCGACTTAAGAATTGAAACACCAGCAGGTAAAAGTGCTACTCTGTTTTCCATCCTTTTGATTTCTTTTGGAACTCCTATTATCATAAGTTCTTCTCCATGTTATTTTTTAATGGATTGATGATGACTGTTGTGAATTTTTCTTTCTTCAAAATTTCAACCGCCACCTCACGAATTTCATCTGTCGTGATCTTTCCAATCCTTTTTATAATTTCATTCACATCCGAATACTTGCCATCATAAACAAGCTCTATCTGCGCAAGCCTTTGCATTCTATTTGACATGCTCTCCAAACCGATCAAAATTGAAGATTTAACCTGCTCCTTAGCCCTCTTCAATTCATCCACAGACACACCGTTCTTAACAATTGAGTTAAACTCTTTCCATATTAATTCCATTGTCTTCTCCACATTCTTTTTATCACACGCAAAATAAACACCAAAAACCCCTGAATCTTTAAACATCGTGTAAAATGAATAAATTGAATACACAAAACCATACCTTTCCCTTATATTCTGGAACAACCTTGAACTCATCCCATCGCCGAGGATAGTGTTAAGAAGTAGTAGATGGTCACGATACTTATCTCTTGCCCCAAAGGT
>JBKBWH010000167.1:0-4450 GCA_046289115.1 Candidatus Kryptonium sp. | reverse complement strand
ATACAAATGGAGATGGTGTGGGAGATTTTAACGGGGTCTCACAGAAAGTTAGTTATTTAAAATCTCTTGGAATAGATACTGTCTGGTTCTTGCCATTTAATAAAAGCAAATCTTACCATGGTTACGATGTGGAAGATTACTACGAAGCCGAGTCAGATTATGGAACCTTGGAAGATTTAGACAACATGATAAAAGTTTTAAATGAAAACGGAATAAAAGTTGTAATGGATTTGGTTGTTAACCATACATCCGATAATCATCCATGGTTCTTAGATGCAATCGAAAACACAACAAACTCTCCATACTGGAATTACTACATAATGAACCTGCAACAACCATCAAATACTAATCATTGGCATTACAAAATAAATTCAAAAGGTCAGAAAGTATGGTACTTCGGATTATTTGATTCTTCGATGCCCGATTTGAACTACGATAATCCAGAAGTTTTAAACGAAGTTAAAAAAATAATAGATTTCTGGATAACAATGGGAGTGGATGGTTTTAGACTGGATGCAGCAAAGCATTACTATGGATGGGATTGGAACGATGGAATAGACTCTTCAGCAAGTGTTGCAAAGACGATAGAAAATTATATTAGAACCAAGCTTGGAAATGACGCTATCGTTGTAAGCGAGGTTTACGATGGTTCTCCTGATGTACTTACGAAATTCGCACCTATGCCTGTTTTTAATTTTACGTTTATGTACAATATAAAACAAAATTATGAAGGAAGAGACAATTTACTTCATGGTTCAATTGATTGGACAAACCCTTCATCGTACTATTTAAACACCTATCATTTCCCGTTTATCGACAGTCATGATTTAAACAGATTTATATCTGAGCTTGTTGATTCCAAATATTCTGGGAATGTTCAATCGGCTACAAAGCAGTATTTACTTTTGAATGCGCTATTACTCTCACTAAATGGTATGCCAACGATATATTATGGTAATGAAATAGGTCTGCGTGGTTGGAAATGGAACTCATATCCATGGGATATACCTGTTCGCGAACCGATGCAGTGGTACGCGACACAAAATGGCAGTGGTCAAACATATTGGACAAAGAGCTTTTACACAGGAATTGCAAATGGCAACGCCCAAAACGATGGAGCGATATACGATGATCCAAACGATGGCATATCAGTTGAAGAACAAGAAAGTGGGTATACGATTTTGAATTTCTTTAGAGAATTCATAAATTTAAGAAAGACATACCCTGCATTGTCATTTGGAAATGAAACAATCGAAAGAGATTGGAAAAATCTTTACGTTTTGAAAAAGTCATACGGTTCACAACAAGTACTTGTGTTAATAAACCTCGACCCAACATATCCAAATAACTATGAAATACCAGCAGGATACACTTGGATTTGGTATGCATTCTTCAACGGAAATCTTTTTGAGTTTGGTTCAAAAGACATTCAAATTTCTCAAAATACACAATGGACCATAAACCCAAGGCAGGTTTATGTTTTTGTTAAACAATAAAATTTCTTTGGAACGTTTCCATGATGAATTACTCTTATAATGGCAAAAAGTGGTATAATTTTTATGCTTAATTTCTACACTTCACAACGAGGAGGGATAAGGTATGAAAAAAGCACTTTTTATAACCCTATCGGTATTATTAGTTGTATTTATGACAAACTGTGCATTGTTCGAAAAACCACCACTATTGAAAACGATAACGGTTGATGGAACTCTAACAGACTGGGAAAGTTATGTTTATAGTGATAACGAATCAGATTCACAATGGGGAGCTAACAACGAAATCCACAAAGCTGGTATACTCTTTGACGCAACTAATCTTTACATCGCCGGAGAATTTATAAAAGAAGGATACAACAATCTTATGGTAATAGTTGACTTATCCGGTGTAACTGGCGCGACTGACACTTCAAATCATCCGTGGAACAGGAAATACAAATTTGAAAAAGGTGATGTCGATTTCGTTCTTGAAACATGGGGTGATGGATACAACGCATGGAGATTCACAACAAGTGAAGCTACAGAGGTTACAGGAACACTTGCTTCCACAGAAATTGATGGAAGAAAAAGAATCGAGTTTTCGATCCCTCTTAAAGATCTTGGTGTAACCGATCCAAGCAAACTTTCGGTAAAGGCAGTATTTGTGCTTACTGGAGGCGCTGATGACTCAGGCAATCAGTGGGCAGGAGATTTTTATCCAGATCAAGGATTCGAAACAGGTAACGGTGGATACCCCGCTCCTGTGGTTATAAAGAAAGTAGTAGAAAATCCAAAGAAATAAGAGTAATTGCTACCAATAATATCAAGGGGGCTTTGTGCCCCCTTATTTATAGCAAATTTCACAAGCTTATAATTTCTTAGGAGGTGAATTTGGTTGAAAAGCAAAATTTATTTTGCCGCTTTGTTGAGTTTACTTTTGATTTTGCTTTTTTCCACAGGTTGTATGAAATTACTCAATATCCAAATTCCAGATGGAGTTTACGTTGTAGGCGATTGGAATGACTGGATTCCTACTGAAGCAGATCAGATGATATTCGACTCAGTCGAAGGATGTTATAAATTTGAACTTCCGACCGCTTCGATGACATTTAAAGCAAGCAGATCGGGAAGTGAATATTCAATTGGATGGTATAAGATTATATATAAATCTGGTGGAGTAACAAAAGTCTCCGCTCCTATTCCTGTTTGGAAGGAAAACTTAAATTCAGATACTTTAACCATATACGCAAGCCCAACAATTATGATTAACGGACAAGCGGTAGGTGTTGGAGATAATGAGAAATTTCAAACGAAAGGAAGTAAATGGTACGTTGGCGGAGAATTCAATAACTGGAACTTAAGCAACGGTGAAATGACTTGGGATGATTCTAAAAATGTTTTTAAATATATCTTAACCGACTTCAATGCAAACAAAAAAAGTTACCAATTCAAAGTAACAAGAAATGTTGTGGATTGGAAACCTTGGGAATTTAATTACGACGGTAAAAAATATGATGCTGGATTTGACAATAATACGCTATCTCTGGAAAGTACAGGTCAAGTAGATATAGAAATAACCTTTAACCCTAAGTTTTCGCTCATTGAAGCAAAAGTAACTTACAAGTGAGGTGAAGATCGTGAAACATAAACATGCCAAATTTTTTAATATCTTGATTTTAATCATCTTCTCATTCACCACTTTGTTTGCTCTTCAAATAAATTATTCCACAAAATTTTCAATGAGCTTTGATTTTTCAGAAGAACAATTAAAAACATATTTTGGCTCGGAGTTTCGAATGGCAGGTAGTTCTTTTGGTTCAGGATACGATTTATCGTTTAACCTCAATGGAACAAACTTAGAATCTGCAAAGCTTGTTTTAAAATTTGACACATTAAAATTATCTTTGTACGATAACACTATTTTTGGTTCCACAAATGACCCAATTGAAACTTACAAAATTGATAGTGGTAAAAACGGTATAGAGATAGAATATTCTTCTTTCAAATTTGTGCTTTTTAACAATTTTGATTTGATGTACGTTTCCTCAAATTTATCAGATTACTACATTGTTATAGGTAAGCGGGGTAAGATCTTTGATACAGCATTATCTTATTCATCAAAGTTTTTAAATAACGATTTAAAAGCTGAAGTTGCCGTAAAAGATATAGCAAATTTTGACGTAAAAAATGCACTCTTATTTGGCCAACTTGCAGACGGAAGTTACAATTGGGGGATAACATATAAATTCATAGGTTCTGACGAAAAGCAGAATGCTGTAAATTTGTGGTATAAGTTCGGGAACATACCTTCATTCAATACATATTTAAATACTCAATTTGGAATAGATAATCTTACACAAGATTTACTAAGCAATGCAGAAGTTGGGATTGATGTTAATTTGAATCAGTTCAATTTAAGCTTGAAAAAGATGAATTTAACAACCTTTTCTGGATTAATGCCAACTCAGTGGGGAGAGTTTTCAATATCCTTTGGCACGAAATTTTCTTTAGCTGAATTTAACGGAAGCTTGAAATATACTTTTGGTAAACCAATTCATAGTTCTGTCAACACTATAGGTGAAATATTCTATGGTGAGATTGGGAGGAACCTTGGAAATATTTCACTCTTTGCAAAGTACCAGAAGATTATAGGTTACTATGAAGAGAAAGATTTTCTTTACTCCGAAGTTAAGTTTACTGGTTTTTCTTTGGGTGAAGTCAAATTCTGGATCGGTAATGGTGAATTTGATAAGAATAACCCATTTACCCCTATTCTTGGCGTAGAATTGAATCTCTGGTGGTAAATCCATATTTAATTATTAGCAAAATAATCAGGAGGTGCTGTGGATGAAAGGTTATAAGCTACTCATAGTTTTAGTTATTTCAGTTTTGCTAATATCTGTTACTTCAATCTTTGCGGGTGTAAAGTTTGTAAATGGCAAAGTTGTCTTTACTTTCAAAGCCGAAGCCAACGT
>JBKBWH010000166.1:0-4460 GCA_046289115.1 Candidatus Kryptonium sp. | reverse complement strand
CTTGCGGAATGTGCACTTTTAGTTGGGATGTTAAGATCGCCGGCAAGATATAATCCATTTGAATATCCGGATAGAGCTATAAAGATTCGCGATGTCGTCCTAAAAAATATGCTTATCACCGGTTTTATAACCGAAGAGGAATACGAAAAGGCGCGAAAAGAACCGTTAAATCTAAACCGCGGTCGCGAATACATCTACTCTGGCATCGCTCCACATTTTCTTGAATATGTCAGATTTCAACTTTTGAAAAAAGCAGAAAAATACGGATTCAACATCTACAAAGATGGACTTATTGTATATACCACTCTTGATGCGAGAATGCAAAGACACGCTATAAGGGCTGTAAAGGAACAACTCGATGAGCTCCAGAAAGAGTTCGATAAGGTATGGAAATGGGATAGAGAAGTTTTAAATGCGGTGCTTGATAAAGCGATAAAACAAAGTCCAAAATATCTTGAGGCAGATTTATTTGAAAAGGATAAGGTTTACCGCGAATTGCTTAATGATAAAGCATTCGTTGATTCCGTAAAAAGAGAGGCGACACGAATTCAGGTTGGCTTTGTCGCAATTGAACCGCAAACTGGGCATATCAAAGCGATGGTTGGGAGTTCAAACTTTGAAATTTTCAAGTACGGATTAAACCATGCAACACAAATAAAAAGACAACCCGGTTCAGCTTTTAAACCCTTTGTCTATACAGTTGCCATTGATAATGGCTACTCGCCGGCATATCAACTTTTAAATCAACCGATCACAGTGATAATGGCAAATGGAGAAAAATGGACACCTTCAAACTTTGATGGAACTTTTGGTGGAAAAGTTACCTTGAGGGAAGCGCTTAAAATGTCGATAAATGTTGTCGCCGTAAGAGTTCTTCAAGAACTTGCCCCAATGAATCAAGTTATTGACTATGCCCACAGGATGGGGATAAAAACAGAGATCCCACCTTACGAATCAATTGCGCTTGGCACCGCCGAGGTTGTGCCTTTGGAAATTACATCAGCCTATGGTGTGTTTGCAAATGAAGGTGTTTATGTTGAGCCGATTGGAATTTTAAGAATTGAGGATAGATTCGGAAATGTGATCGAAGAAGCAAAACCTGAAAAAAGAGAAGTTATAAGTAGAGAAACTGCTTACATCATCACAAGTATGCTTGAAGATGTGGTCGATTCAGGAACGGGAATAAGGGTAAGACAGTTTTTCCATCTCCCATGTGCTGGCAAGACTGGAACAACACAGGATTTTGCTGACGCTTGGTTCGTAGGTTACACTCCAAATCTTGTCGCTGGCGTTTGGCTTGGATTTGATGATAGAAGAATTACATTCGGCACAAACTTTGGTCAAGGTGGTAGAGCAGCTGCACCGTTATGGGGCAGGTTTATGAAATATGTTTACGATGATCCTGAAATAAATATGCCAATTCTTGACTTCGAGCAACCTCCAGATGTTGTATCTGCAACAATATGTGCAGAGTCTCAAAAACTTGCAACTCCCTATTGTCCTCAAAAAATAACCGACATTTTCATCAGAAAATACCTCCCCGTAAAACAATGCGATATTCATACATCCGAGCAAAAACCAAGAATTATGTTTTGACAATGAAGATAAAAGCCATCGGACTTCTTTTTATTATTTTTGCAATAAATCTCGTCTTCGCTCAAACTCAGAATGAATTAAATCTTTTACGACTGGCTCAGTCATTTGAAAGAGCTGGGGAATATGAGAGGGCATTAAAAATTTACGAGGAACTTTATGCAAACAACCCTCAAAACAGAGTTTACCTTGAAGCAGTCGTAAGACTAAATACCCAAACAAAAAATTATGATAAAGCAATTAAGCTCGCCCAATCATGGCTTTCTTCTCACCCAGACGATATCGATATAATGGCAAAGCTTGGTGATATCAACTTTAAATCTGGCAATGAAAAAGAGGCAATTGAAATATGGGATAAAATTGTAAAAACCTACCGAAATAACCCCGGCGTTTACAGAATGGTTGCTGATTATCTCATTCAGAACCGTCTATATGATAAAGCAATTCAATACCTCACCACAGCCCAGAGAATTGCTGGGGCACCGGAACTTTATTCATTTGAAATAGCAATGCTATACGAGTTTACGATGAGATTTGATAAAGCGATTGAGGAGTACATAAAAATTTTAAGAAGGACGCCAAGCATGATCCCGAGCGTTAAATCGCGAATGTCTTCATACATAAATAGACCTGATGTTTTAAAACAAATTCTCCCCATCCTTGAGGCTGAAGCGAAAATATCAAAGTCAAACATCGGCATACTTGAACTTTACACTTGGGTTTTGATCGAAGCCAAAGATTACCAAAAAGCACTTGAAATCCAAACTCAACTTGATAAAATTACACACGCAAATGGCGAAGTGCTTTTAAATTTTGCCCGCGACCTATTTAATCAAGGAATTTATCATATAGCATGGAAAGCTTATACATCGATACTTGAAAACTATCCAAACTCCAAAATTTTGCCCGAGGCAAAGATTGGCGCGATTCGATCAAATGAAGAAATGTTAAGATTAAGATTCAGCACCATTGAGAATCCCGATTCTATATTTTACTCCGAATTAAGAAGTGTTGAAAGCGATTACTTGAAAATTTCAAATGAATACCCCGGAACAAGATACGAAGCCGAAGCCCTATTTCGCGTGGGGCTCATAAAACTTGATTTTTACTTTGAACTTGATCAAGCACAAAGATATTTTGAAGAAGTTGAGAAAAAATTTATGCTCTCACATGGCAAAGATGCCGTACTGAAACTTGCCGAGATATTCACCTTAAAAGGTGATCTTGAATCAGCAAGGGAGAAATATCTTTACCTGACGAAACTTAAAAATTTTCCTGATACCCTAAGAGTAAAATTCTTACTTGCACAACTTGATTACTATGAAGGAAATTTTAACACGGCGATAAAAACGCTTGAAGAGATTTCAAAATTTACATCTTCAGACTTTTCAAATGACGCAATTGAACTGCTTTTGAAGATTCAATCAAATCGTTTCCCGTCGGAAGAAAATCTTAAGAAGATGGCTTTTGCGGAATTAAAGATAAAGCAAAAAAGATTTACCGAAGCAATTTCACTTCTTGAAGCTATAATTTCAACATGCTCAAACTGTCCAATAACTGATGACGCGATTTTTACAATTTCAAAAACATATCAAACATTAAAGAAATTTGATAAAGCGATCGAATACCTTGAAATTCTCCTGAACGAACATCCGGAAAGCATTTACGCAGATGATGCGCTTATGGAGAAGGGGAAAATTTATCAAAAACTTGGCAGGAATGAACTTGCAATCGACGCATACACGAAACTTATTTCTAAATTTCCGAATTCTATATTTGTGAACGAAGCCAGAAAAAGAATAAGAGAATTAAGAGGCGAATTGCAATGATAAAAAAATTTTTTCTTGTTCTAATCATTTCCCTTTTTCAAACTTTGATCGCGCAAAACAAGATTTTGATATATATGGATTTAAAGCAAACCGATCATCTGAAAGCCTATGGCATTGCTTATTTTGCTTTAAAACATGGGGTTGATGTCGACTGGCTTTTAAATTATCGCGGTGGCTCTTTTATGATGGATTACCACGATGAGATCGCGAACGAATGTAGGGTTCGCGGAGTTGCATTTGATGTAATTTCAAGCTCCGATGCCCTTAAAATTTACGCACAGATTCAAGATGAAAACAACAATATGGATGTTGTGCGACTTGAAAAAGCCCCCAAAATTGCGGTTTATGTTCCACCAAATTTTAGACCTTGGGATGATGCTGTCACGCTTGCACTTGAATATGCAGAAATTCCTTATGATAAAATTTGGGATGAGGAAATTTTAAATGGAAAAGTTTATGAATACGATTGGCTCCACCTTCACCATGAAGATTTCACGGGACAATATGGAAAGTTTTATGCTTCATTTGGAAGGACGCAATGGTATATCGAAGAGCAAATGATGTATGAAAGGGAAGCAAAACGACTTGGCTTTAAAAAAGTTTCCGAACTTAAGAAAGCAGTTGCACGCGGGATAAAAGAATATATCGCCTCAGGTGGTTTCGTCTTCGCGATGTGCTCCGCAACTGATGCACTTGATATAGCCCTTGCCGCTGAAAACACTGACATATGTGATGTAATGTACGATGGCGACCCCCCAGATCCGGATTGTCAAGAAAAGCTGGATTTCTCAAAAACGCTCGCCTTTGAAAATTTCAAACTTGAAATGAACCCATATAGATACGAATATTCCGATATAGATCTCCCACCGAGCGATCCCCCACCGATACGCGATCCGTCAACTGATTACTTTACACTTTTTGAATTCTCAGCCAAATATGACCCAGTTCCAACTATGTTAACTCAAAATCATGTTAATGTAATTCGAAACTTCTTGGGACAAACAACATCATTCAACAGGAAAGTTATAAAAAAATCCG
>JBKBWH010000165.1:0-4522 GCA_046289115.1 Candidatus Kryptonium sp. | reverse complement strand
AGGGTGAGGTTATTTACATTGACAGATTTGGGAATTTGATAACGAATTTGAGAGTCTTTGGTGAGATTGATGGTGAAGTTAAGTTTAAGGGGGTCACGATAAATAAAATTTCAAAAACATATTCTGATGTTGGGGTTTCGGAGGTCGTTGCTTTGGTTGACAGCAGCGAATTAATTGAGATTGGAATTAGAAACGGAAGCGCGCAAGAATTTTTTAAAGCAGGTTATGGCGATGATGTTTTAGTTCAGGTTAAAAAAATAAACATTCGGTGATTCGTTTGGAAAATTGGAAGGAGCGGTTTAATTTTAATTTAAAAATTAGCAAAGTGAAATTTTTATGATGACTCGATGTGTAAATTTCGCTACTTTAATTTTGATGGTTTTAGCACTGCTTGGTTGCGCTTCAGCTAAAAAAACGACGTCGATTTCGACGGAATCGAATTCGCCAGAGGTTCAAAAATTAACATATAAACAGGATTCTAATAAAGATAAGGCTATTGAACATTTCATCGCGGGGCAAGTTTACGAGCTCAAAGGTGATTACGCAAGTGCAATACTTGAATATCAAGATGCTCTTCGTTATGATAAAAGTCCTGGGATTTATAATGCCATTGCAAAAGCATACCATAAAATTGGAAAGCATTCGCTGGCTGCTCAAATGGCTCAAGAGGCCATTAAACTTGATCCGTCAAATATAGCTTATCGTGAAACTTTGGTCGACATCTACATAGGAACATTTGAAACGCAAAAGGCTATAGATGAATTGGAGGCTATACTTAAACTTGATTCTTTAAATTACGGCGCGCTGTTTACCCTGGCTCAGCTTTATGAAACAAGCAAACCTTTGCGCTCACTTGAATTTTACAGAAAAATTATTGAAAACTATGGTCCTGAATGGAACGCCTTACAAAGAATCGCTGAACTCTCATTTCAACTTGGCAAGTTTTCTGAATCGGCACATGCGCTTGAAATGATGATTGAAATAGATCCGTCAAATTACGATCTTAGAAAATTGACCGCCGAAACATATATAAATGCCGGTGAATTTCAAAAGGCAAAATCAATACTTTCTGAACTCGTTGAAATAAAACCTTCAGATGCGCAGGTGAAAATAACCTATATGGGTGTTCTGCTTCAGTTGGAGGAGAAAGATAATGCCATTAAAGTTTTTGATGAAATTTTATCCGATGATTCCGTTGGGGTTGATGTAAAATTGCAAGCTGTGGAAGCATTGCTTAGAAAGGCAAGTGATGATACAATTTTAACATCAAAGGTGAGAAAATCCTTAAATGATTTGGCGGCGAAGCATCCTAACGAATGGCGGGTGCATTGGTTGTTGGGTGTCATTGCATCCGAAGATAAGAATAATGATGGTGCGTTTAAAGAATTTGTAAATGTTGTAAAGATTAATCCTAAAATCGTTGAAGCATGGCGTGGGATCGGGATTGCACTTTATGAAATGGGAAATTTTGAAGAACTTGTCAAGTGGATGGGAAATGGACTTGAAAATTTTCCAGACGACTTCTTTTTAAATCTTCTGCTTGGTCTGGGTTATCATAGACTTGATCAAAACAAGGAAGCAGTTCAACCGCTTGAAAAGGCTCTTTCGATTGAGCCACAAAATATTGATGTTATAAGCACGCTTGCCCTTGTCTACGATGCCATCGGTGAAACAGCGAAATCAGACTCGCTCCATGAGCTCGGTTTAAAAATCAGCCCGAATAATCATCTCATTTTGAACAATTACAGCTATACGCTTGCTGAGCGCGAGGAAAGACTTGAATTTGCTCTTGAGATGGCAAAAAAAGCGATTGAACAAGAGCCCGAAAATCCATCTTATCTTGATACCATTGGTTGGGTTTATTTTAAACTTGGGGATTATGAAAAAGCAAAGGAATACATCTTAAAAGCGGTTGAAAAAGGTGGAAGCCCTGTGGTTATTGAGCATCTTGGGGATGTTTATTTTAAACTTGGTGATAAAGGAAAGGCTTTGGAATTTTGGAAAAAAGCTTTGGAGAAAAATCCATCAAATGAGAAATTAAAGGAAAAGATAAAGCGTGGTCAAATATAAACTCCTGAGCCTTATCTCAACCGTTTTACTGTTAATCTCATGCGCCCCATCAAAGAAGGTGTTAACAGACTTAAACTTTGAAACAGCCCTTGGTAAGATTAACTTCCGCGACAGATATGTTAAGTTGATAACTGCAAAGGGGAACATAACAATTGATTCGCCCGAATTTTCAAACTCAGCAAGTTTAAGAGTAAATCTGAAAAGACCCGATACATTGATATTGAAATTTGAGACGATATTTGGAATAAACTTGGGTGAAGTTAAAGTTTATGGCGATAGTTTTGAACTTGTCGACAGGTTTAATGATCGCACTTTATCTGGAAGAGTAAGTGAATATTTGCGGAGATATTTTGAGTTCAATCTTAACTTTGATGAAATTATTGACATTTTGATCGCTTCGCCAAGGGTTGGAAATGCTAAAGTGTATAACTTTGAAGACTACGGCTTTTCAATTTATGATAGAAGGGGAGATGAAGAAATTGCTTTAAATTTTAATTCAGACCTTGAACTTGAAAGTTGCGTTCTTTCAAAAGCGGGTGCTAAGTTTTTTGAGGTGAGATATTCAAGGTATGTCAAAGTTGGTGAGACCACATTGCCGAAGTTTATAAGAATTTATGACAAGCACGGAAGGGGAATCTATCTTAATTTCTCGGAAATAAAGGTCAATTGATGAGATGGTTAAGGATGAAGTGAAGTTAAGGTATAAACTTTACAAGATATCTGATATGCTCAGTAAACTTTTTAAGATCAAGAGGAGGGAAAAATCAGACCCGCTTGATATTTTAATTGCCACGATTTTATCACAAAACACAAATGATCTCAACAGCCATAGAGCATTTAAAAATTTGAAGGATAAGTTTCCAGACTTTGAATCTTTAGCTAATGCGAATCCAAGAGAAATTGAGAAAGCGATAAAAATTGGTGGGCTTGCGCGTCAGAAAGCAAAGAGAATAAAAAATTTATTAATTGAACTGAAGAAAAAACACGGGGGCTTTGATTTATCTTTCCTTAAGGATCTTTCGGTTGAAGATGGGATAAAGTTTTTAACTTCGTTTAAAGGCGTTGGATTGAAGACCGCTGGATGTGTGCTGTTGTTTGGCTTTGATAAAGAGGTTTTTCCTGTGGATACACACATTCATAGAATTTTAAATAGAGTTGGGATAGTTAAAACGAAAACGCCCGATGAGACCTTTTTTGCCGTCGGTAGACTCATACCGGATAAACTTTCATATCATCTTCATACTGGTTTGATAAAGTTTGGGAGAACAATTTGTAGGGCTAAGGAACCGCTGTGTGGTGCTTGTCCAATTTATAAAATTTGCGAATTTGAGATGAGGAGTTTTTATAAAAAGAAAACAAAGAACGCCAAAATTAACGAGGGTTCTGCTTTGGAGTTTATTTTGCTTGACGAGGTTTAATTTCGTCCAAAAGGCTTGCCTTTTGAAATTAAGTGTTTTAAATTTTTAACAGCGATCTTTAAAAACAAATCTAAAAGTTCAATGATCGGAAGAAGAGAATTTTTAAAAAGCTCTTTACTTGCCGGGGTTGGGGCAATAATTGTTAAAAAACTTAAACCCTTTCAATTTTCAGATGTCGCATTCGCAAAGTCGTTTGAGCAAGTTAGTCGTCCAGTTTTGATTTCAACTTGGAGACAGGGGATAGCAGCGAATGAGATGGGATTTAAAGTTTTATCGGAGGGAGGAACAGCGCTTGACGCGGTTGAATTGGGAGTTAGGACTGCTGAAGATGATCCGAATGTTATGAGCGTAGGATATGGTGGATTGCCAGATGAATGTGGTCATGTTTCGCTTGATGCGTGTATAATGGATTGGAATTTTAACGCTGGCGCTGTCGCATTTGTCCAAAAGTGCAAAAATCCAGTTTCGGTTGCAAGAAAAGTGATGGAATTGACAAAACATGTTTTCATAGTTGGAGAAGGTGCAGATAGGTTCGCAAAATTGATGGGATTTCCAGAGGTTGATCTCTTAACAGATGAAGCTCGTAAAAGATGGCTTGAATGGAAGAGAAAGATGAGTTCAAGCGATAATTGGCTTTCACCCGAGGAAAATCATGACACGATCGCAATGCTTGCACTTGATAAGGAAGGAAGGGTCGCGGGCGCTGTTACAACAAGTGGGCTTGCGTGGAAGATACATGGAAGGGTCGGGGATTCGCCAATAATTGGAGCTGGTCTATATGTTGATGGGGAAGTCGGCGCTGCTGGCTCAACCGGCGTTGGTGAAGCCGTGATAAGAACATGTGGAAGCTTTCTTGTAGTTGAGTATATGAGAAATGGGATGCACCCGCAAAAAGCAGTTGAGGAAGCGCTAAAGCGTGTTCTAAAGGTTAATAAAAAGTGGATCGACAAGGATCCAAATTTCCAAGTCGCTTTTATCGCTGTTAACTTGAAAGGTGAAATCGGAGCAATGGGCTTAAGAAAAGGTTTTCAATA
>JBKBWH010000164.1:0-4622 GCA_046289115.1 Candidatus Kryptonium sp. | reverse complement strand
CATCGGCTCATAGTTTTGATTTAAAACGAGAACTTTCTTATTCAACGGGCTTGATATCCTATCTCCTTTTTTCTCGTATAAGCGAAATTTGAAGTGAACTTCTCCCTTGAATTTAACTCACCTCCACTGAAAAATTTAAACTAATTTTCCTGTTTTTAAAATTAAAACTCTTCTTGCACCCACAAAAGTTCTCTCAAGACGCTCGCTATAAAGCTCGCTTTTTCTATCAAGGCTATTCAATCTTACAAATCCAGAAGCATGAATTATCTCCTTATCCTTGCCCGTGAAAATTCCAACATGCGTTATCCTTCTGCCATCCGAGCTAAAAAACAAAAGATCACCCTTTTTAAACTTGGAAAAATCCTTTCCAATATACTCGCCAACTTCCCATTGCATATCCGAATCCCTCGGCAATTGAATTCCGTTTATCCTGTAAACAGTCTGAACAAATCCAGAGCAATCAAATCCCTTTGGGGTTTTTCCGCCCCATATATAAGATATCCCGAGAAATCTTTTCGCCGTTTGAATTATATCACTCGCATTTACGTTTTGCTTTTTCACACCAGTTTTAAACTGCCTCGTCTGGGCTTTCCGAATAAATCCGTGTGTTCCATCTGGAAGTTCAACTTTTAACCATCCATCTTTTGAATCAAGATAGTTTAAAGCGGAACAAACGACAACCTCCCTTAAAACAACCGAATTAACATCGGGCTTTGAATAAATGAAACCAAAATTCGAGATGAACTCAATTTTCGGTTTATTCATATACTCTGAAAATTTATCCCCATCCATTAAAGCCATTTGCGGCTTATAAACCCAACCAATATATCCATCAAAATGTAGCCTTATTCTAACCCAATCATCTTTAATTTCCAAAACATCAAAAGTCTCACCAAGTATAATTTGGGTTGTTTGCTCGCTTCTCATAGATGGCTCTTTGAAGACGGGAGCAGTTCCAACATTGCAAATGCCAAATCTTATGGAGAGTTTTCTATCAGGTAAAAGTTTAATAGGGGTTTTGATAAAATATCGCTTGATTAGTTTGCCCGCGCTTTCAGCTATTTTCTCATCAGATATTTTAAGGAAACCCTCCGACAACTCAAACACACAAAGTCTTGGATCAATCTTGAGCTTCTGCCTAATCCTTTCAATTTTTAGGTTCGGGTCTTCCATAAACTGCATCAAGTTTTATATTTGTTTAAAATATAACCTATAGCAAAATAAATGCCAAATTTTTAAGGAGTGAAATTTGCGTAGGAAGCAAAAATTTTGTATATTTACAATGCTTTGGGCCCGTAGCTCAGTGGTAGAGCATCTGCCTTTTAAGCAGGAGGTCGGAGGTTCGATCCCTCCCGGGCTCACATTTAGTCGTAATCAACCGGGGTTAAAACTTCGTCGTTTTGAGTCATATCTTTCTTAAACATTTCTCTAAGTTGTTTATAAATTCCCCCTGGCTTGCCATCGCCAATTGTGATGCCATCATATTTCACAATTGGAGCTACGACAAGCGTTGTGCTGAAAAACATCATCTCAGCACTGTTATACGCCTCACTTATTGGAATGTCGGTTGAAATTACATCTTTTAAAATCCCCTTCTCCTTGAGTAAACCTGCAAAGTAGATTGCCCTTTTAAGCATCGTCCCATGTAAAACTTTTTCAAGCCGTGGATACTTGAAGATCCTATCCCGAGTTACAATTGCAACATTTTTATTTGAACCCTCAGTAAGATAACCCTCGGAATCAATTCCAATTGCTGTATCAGCTCCAACATTGTGTGCGAAAAACTCCATCATTGCATTTGCAAGGTAATTGCAACTTTTGACTTGAGGAGTAAATGGCTGTCTTAACGGAAATGGACTTGTCACAACATTTAAACCTTCCTCATAATATCTTGCTGGATAATTTGGCGACGAAGTTATAATAAGATAAAAATGCCCCCTTGGCGATTCATCAGGATAAACGCCAAAGCCCCCGGTTCCTCTGGAAATCCAGAATCTGGCTATGCAATCACGCTTCCCTGTTATCGCAATCGTCTCAAGGATTATATCTTTCATTTCCTGCTTGGACAATGGAATTTTAATACCGATAGCCGTTGCAGAGCGAATGATCCTATCAAGATGTTCATCAAGAAGGTAAACTTTTCCATTAACAACAAGAGAATTATCAAAAACCCCATCACCGCGATGAACCATATGATCATCAAATGGAATTGTCATAAGATTTGGGTTTGTTATAACCGCATCCCATACAGTTGAATACATCGCAAAATATTTCTCTTTTAAAGGTGTTTCTTGTTTAACCCAGTTGAAATAATCTTGCTCAGTCCAGATTTTCAATTTCTTCGCTTTCATTTCAACCCCCTAAAACTTTGTTGTTTGATTTCGTTTAAAACCTCATCAAATTTTTCAATAAATAAATCGACATGTTCTTTTTCTATGATAAGTGGTGGCAATAATCTTATAACATTGTTGCTTGTGCAATTTACGATCACACCTTTACCTATGAAGCGCTCAACGATATCAAAGCATTCAGTGTTAAGTTCAACTCCGATCATCAAACCGATACCGCGAACATTTTTTATAATTTCACCATGTTTACCTTTTAGCCTTAAAAGTTTTTCGCGAAGATAGTTTCCAGTTTCTTTGACATTATCAATAAGCCCATTTTGAATTTCTTTTATAACTGCGCAACCAGCTGAACAAGCGACAGGATTTCCACCAAAAGTTGAACCATGTGTTCCGAGCGTAAATACATCAGCAACCCTTTCATTCCCAAGAACAGCACCAAGTGGTAACCCACCACCGAGTGGCTTCGCAAGCGCGACGACATCTGGTCTTACACCATAATGCTCAAATGCAAAAAATTCCCCTGTCCTCCATAAACCACTTTGAATTTCATCCGCAACGACAAGAAAATTAAACTTTTCCCGAAGCTCAAAAATTTTTTGCACAAATCTTTCATCAGCGGGTATAATCCCCCCTTCACCTTGAACGAACTCAAGAAAAACCACTGCTGTTTTATGGTTTACTTTTTTTTCTATATCATCAATATCGTTATACTTTGCGATATAAATTTCCGGTAGAAATGGCTCATACCCATCACGATATTTTATCTTATCCATAAGCGAAAGCGCACCCATCGTCCTGCCATGGAACGAGTTTGAAAACGCCACAATTTCATTTTTTCCAAATCTCTTCCCCCATTTTCTTGTAAGTTTAATTGCCGTCTCAATTGACTCAGCACCACTGTTTGTAAAGAAAACCTTTTTATAACCCGATATCTCAAGAAGTAAACTCGCAAGCTCAAGTTGTGGCTCTTGAACAAAAAGATTTGACAAATGAATATACCTTTCAATTTGATCAACGATCGCTCTTTTAACTTTCTCATTCCCGTAACCAAGCGCATTAACACCAATACCAGCGATCATATCAAGATATTTCCTACCATTTGAATCAACAAGATAAACACGCTCGCCATATTCTATATAAACACCGAGTCGTCTGTAAGTTTGAAAGAATAAATTCCTTTCGGCTTCTAAAACTTGCATTATTCCTTCCCACTTAATTTTGAAATTTTTTGAAAAAGCGAGTAAAGAAATTTTACCCTTTCCCTTAGCGCTTCAATGCCCCCATCATTTTTTATCACGATATCGGCAAGGTTTTTCTTTTTAGATTGGCTCATTTGTGCTCTCATTCTTTTTAAAACTTCCTCCCTTGTGCAATTATCGCGCTCCATGATTCTTTTAATTTTCAGCTCCTCATCAGCATCAACTACAACGACACAATCAAGCTCTTTATCAAATCCCGATTCAAATATAAGCGCAGCTTCAACGATAACAAAATCATCATTTTTACTCTTTGAAATTTCTCTAAACTTTTCAACGATTCTTCTTACAACCGCTGGATGAACAATGGACTCAAGAGCTTTTCTCTTCTCTTTGTTTGAGAAGATAACATCGGATATAAATTTTCTGTTAAGTTTTCCCTCGATGTAAGCATTCGGACCAAAAAGTTTTTCTATTTCCCTTTTCAATTTTTTATCCCCCTCCATCAACTTTTTCGCAATCTCATCAGCGTAAAGCACCTTTGCCCCCAGTTCCTCAAAAATTTTACATACAGTTGTTTTACCAGAGCCGATTCCCCCAGTTACTCCAACGGTTAGTATTCCGTGCTTGAACTGCAACTTTTCAAATTCTTTTTTTTCTGAAAATTAAAATTTACAGAGAAAATAAAAAAGCGGGGATAACCCCCGCTATTAACTTTTACTTCGCATAAGCCACAGAGCGCACTTCTCTTATAACCGTGACTTTGATCTGTCCCGGATATTCCATCTCTTCTTGAATTTTCGCTGCGATGTCCCTTGAAAGCTGATCAGCAAGGTTATCATCAACCTTGTCAGGCTCAACTATGACCCTGACCTCACGACCTGCTTGAATTGCATAAGTTTTGGCAACGCCTTCAAATGATTTCGCAATTTCTTCAAGCTTCTGCAATCTTCTAACATAACCTTCAACGGACTCTCTTCTCGCACCGGGTCTTGCTCCACTTATTGCATCAGCTGCTTGAACTATTGCAGCAATTGGAGACTCCATCGGTATATCCTCATGATGGGAACCAACCGCA
>JBKBWH010000163.1:0-4629 GCA_046289115.1 Candidatus Kryptonium sp. | reverse complement strand
CATTCTCTTTTCGAAAAAATATCTCGATAGCACCGCAATCTTTAGAATTTACCTTTTCTTCCTTCCGGTGCGAATCCTCGTCTATAGTTCAATACTTTCTGCGCTTGGAAGACAGAAAATTTATATGTTTATCTCTTTTCTTGACCTTGTATTAAACTTAGCCCTTGGAACTATCCTGGTTAAAGTCATTGGTTTGCTTGGTCCTGCGATTGCGGTTGTAGTTTCAACATATGTTGAAGCGTTCACAATGCTGTTTTTCATTTCAAAAGCTCTTGGCGGGATAAGATTGATCAAAATGTTACCTATTAAATTTATGTTTTCCATTTTTGCCCTTTCTTTATCTACCTCACTTTTATGCTACCTAATGGGTTCATTCATTGAAGATGCAATTTTGAGATTTATTTTAATGGGGGGCTTGTTTTCAAGCCTTTATCTTTTCGTTGCTCTCAAACTTCACAAACAGATTTGAATTTTTCAATTTTATTTTCAAAATTTTAACTGCAAAAGCACAAATAAAAAGTAAAGGAGGAGAGTTAAAATGTCAGACTTCAGAATTGAAAAAGACGCACTTGGCGAAGTTAAAGTCCCAACATGGGCTTTATGGGGGGCACAAACACAAAGGGCCGTTGAAAACTTCCCGATAAGTGGGATAAGGTTCCCAAGACAATTTATTAAAGCGATTGGGCTTGTAAAGTATTGTGCAGCAAAAGTAAATAAAGCCCTTGGACTCCTCGACGCAACGAAAGCCGATGCGATAATGGAATCCGCTAAAGAAGTAATCGATGGAAAACTTGACGAACATTTCCCACTTGATATCTTTCAAACGGGCTCTGGAACATCGACAAATATGAATGCAAATGAAGTCATAGCTAACCGAGCTTGCGAAATTCTTGGGGCAAAAAGAGGTGAAAAAGGTATCGTACATCCGAACGACCATGTCAACTTGGGACAATCCTCAAACGATGTGATTCCAGCCTGCATTCACATTTCAACAGCGATTGCAATTAAAGAACAACTTCTCCCGGCGCTTGAAAAACTTCACAAAGCCCTTGTGGAAAAGTCAAAGGAGTTTGACGATATCGTAAAGACCGGTAGAACTCACCTTATGGATGCAATGCCTGTGCGCCTCGGACAGGAATTCTCCGGATACGCTGCACAAATTGAACTTGCAATTGAAAGAATCAACGCTGTGCTTCCAAGGCTATATGAGCTTGCCCTTGGTGGAACAGCTGTCGGCACAGGAATTAACACACATCCAGAATTTGGCAAAATGATCGCTGAAGAACTTGCCAAGGAAACAGGGATACCATTTAAAGAGACGAGAAACCATTTCTCAGCCCAAGCATCAATGGATACAGCAGTTGAGCTAAGCGGTGCTTTAAAAGCTCTTGCAGTTGCGCTTTACAAAATAGCAAACGATTTAAGATGGATGAACTCGGGTCCGCAAGCTGGGCTTGCCGAAATCCGTCTCCCAGCACTGCAACCAGGTTCATCAATAATGCCAGGAAAGATTAACCCTGTGATCCCAGAGGCAGTTATGATGGTCTCAATGCAAGCTATAGGAAACGATTCAGTCGTAACGCTTGCTGCATCATCCGGAAACTTTGAACTTAATGTCGCATTGCCAGTCATAGCAAGAAATCTTCTTGAATCAATCACAATTCTAGCTAACGCAAGCGATGTGTTTGTTGATAAATGCATAAATGGAATTGTAGCAAATAGAGAACATATGGAAAAACTCGCGGCACAGAATGCAATCCTTGCAACCGCCCTTACTCCACATCTTGGCTATGATAAAGCTGCACAAATTGTCAAAAAAGCGATGGCAGAAAACAAGACAATTCGTGAAGTTGTCCTTGAACTCGGATGGATGAAAGAAGATGAACTTGATAAGATACTTGATATCAGGAAGATGACCGAAGGCGGATTTGTAGCTGGCGTCTCAGGTGGTGGTTAATCTTTAACTGCGGGACCTTGTGTCCCGCTCTTTCCAATTTTTTAATTCAAAACATAAAAGCAAATTCAAAATGAAAATAGAAAAGATACAAAAAACACTTAATGAATTTGGTCTTGACGGATGGTTGTTCTATGATTTCCACAATCGAGATAAAATTGGTCTAAAAATACTTGGACTCTCAATTCAAGGTCTTGCCACAAGAAGATGGTTCTATTTCATACCTGCTGAAGGTAAACCCATAAAACTTGTTCACAGAGTTGAGCCAGATAAACTTGATTCGCTGCCTGGGGAAAAGTTTTATTACTCGGGATGGAAAGAATTACACGATAGATTAAAAGAAATTCTTGGAACGCCAAAGAAAATCGCAATGCAATATTCCCCAATGAATTCAATCCCATACATTTCAATTGTAGACGCTGGAACGATCGAACTTGTGAAAAGTTTGGGGCATGAGGTTGTTTCATCAGCGGATTTAATTCAGATATTTGAAGCTTTGATTGATGAAAACACCATCAAAACACATTTTGAAGCTGGACGACTTGTTGATGAAATACTTGATGAAGCATTTGAAGAGATAAGAAAAAGCATCAGAAGCGGAAAATACAAAACCGAATACGAAATCCAACAATTTATCCTAAAAAGATTTAACGACAAAGGATTAACCTCTGACGAAGACCCACCGATCGTTGGAGTAAACGATCATCCCGCAAATCCACATTTTTACCCAACCCCTGAAAATACAAGAGAGATCAAACCGGGAGATAAACTTTTGATTGATTTATGGGCAAAGAAAAATGAACCCGGAGCAATCTTCTACGATATAACTTGGTGTGCTTTCATTGGAGATGAACCACCAGAAGACTATGTCAAAATTTTTAACATAGTGAGAGATGCAAGAAGCGAAGCCCTAAAATTTATCCAAAATCGTTTAGATCAAAATCAAGAAGTCGCAGGTTGGGAAGTTGACAATGTCGCAAGAAAATATATTCAAGAGAAAGGCTATGCCGAGTTCTTTACACATCGCACTGGACATTCAATCGGAGAAAATGTTCACGGAAATGGAGTAAACATTGACAACTTTGAAACACAAGATCAAAGAAAACTTATGCCAGGTTGCCTCTTTTCGTTAGAGCCCGGAATTTACATCCCCGGTAAAATGGGGGTAAGGTCAGAAGTAAATGTCTACATCAATTTTGAAAGAAAAGCATTGATAACAGGAAGAGAACAAAAAGAACTCGTTTTAATCTACTAAAACAAATTTGGAGATGCGATGTTTTTAACAGCAATAATAGTTTACCTCGTCGTTCTTCTCACCATCGGGATATACAAGACAAGATCTGTTAAAACTCAAGAAGATTTTATGGTGGCTGGCAGAAAAACACCCGTGTATAAACTTGTTGGGACATTGCTTGCTACATGGATTGGCTCTGGAAGCATAATTGCTGGGGCTGGGCTTGCCTATAGAGTTGGGTTTTCAGAACTTTGGCTCTCCGCCGGAGCATGGGTTGCTATCGTAATAGTCTATTTCCTCGCCGGTAGAGTTAGAAAAATCTCACAATACACAATGCCCGATATCCTTGAACAAAGATATAATAAATGGGCAAGGATTTTAGGAACGATAACTATCGTCATCGCTTATGTGACAATTGCAAGTTATCAATTCAAAGGTGGTGCGTTTGTGTTAAATCTTGTTGCTGGAATACCTGTTGAACAAGGCATTATAATTACCGCTGTCTTCGTAGTTCTTTTCACAGCGCTTGCTGGACTTGTATCAGTTATAACAATGGACATAATAAATGGAACATTGATGCTTCTAGGAATTGGTCTTGCTGTTCCGATTGTTTTAAACGATATCGGTGGTTGGTCTACCCTTAGAGAAACTCTCCCACCTGATAGATTTGCAATCTTTGGGCAAAAAGATTTCATTTGGGCTATGGGAGTGTTCTTTCCAACCTTTTTCCTTTTGCTTGGGGAATCAAGTATGTATCAAAAATTTTTCAGTGCAAAAGATGCAAAAGCCGCAAGACAAGCCGTTATCTTCTGGGTTATTGGAACAATTATAATTGAAACATCTATCACAGCACTTGCCGTCTTTGCAAGCGCTAAATTTAAACTCCAAGAATCAGAAAAAGTAATTTTACATCTTGCAACTCATGGAAGTGAAATTGGACTCCCACAAATTATAGGGATAATGTTAATAGTCGCTGCTATGGCAATTATAATTTCAACCGCGAATAGCTTCCTTCTCACACCAAGCACAAATCTTGTCAGAGACATCTATCAAAGGTTCATAAATCCAAACGCAACTCACAAACAGATAATAACTTTACAACGAATTTTAATTTTTGTTCTTGGTTTTATTGGCTATCTTCTTTTAACAAGATTTCAAACGGTTTTACAAATGGCTCTGACAGCCTATACGATGATCGGAGCGGGCATAACCCCAGCACTTCTTGCAGCCTTTTTATGGAAAAGAGTCACAACCCCCGGCGGTGTCGCAAGCATAGCAACGGGGATGGGAATTACCTTGATCATAACGCTTATAAACATGTTTAGAAAAGAACCATTATTAGAGGCAGATTATATCGTCTTACCTGCTGCTGCGGGTTCAATTCTTGTGCTAATCATTGTAAGTTTATTAACCCCACCCGACCCGCCAGAAAAATGGAAAC
>JBKBWH010000162.1:0-4674 GCA_046289115.1 Candidatus Kryptonium sp. | reverse complement strand
CGTCAAAAATACTCTAACCATATGAAGAAAAACAAACGCAACCATCAAATGCGCAGAATTCCTATGCATCGCTCTTATAAACCAACCAAACGAGACGACATATTCTATGTCCTTAACGCTCTGATACGCTCTTTCAACAGAAGGAACATACAAAAACATTAAAATGACCCCGGTTAAAGTTAATATCAAAAACAATGTTGCAGTTATAGTCCCAAGCCAAAGAGAATATCCCCAAGATAAGCTTCTTAATGTCACCTTCGCTGGAAACCAGTGAAGCAAAAGATTTCTAACGATTGAATCACCAGCTTCTTTCTCAGACCTCGGTGCCCATGTCCAAAACAAACTTCGCTTCGTTAATTTTTTGCCATTAACTTTAACTTCAGCCATAAAATACCCTGTTTATTTTACACTGTTAACTTATAGTTTTGTGATACTTTTTTGCTAAAATCGACAACAAGCTTGCCATCCTCAGGCGAGATTTCAACCTTAACCCAATCAAGCGGTCTCGGCGCAGGTCCAGCATAATTAGTTCCGTCGCCATAAAACTTCGACCCATGGCATGGACAATGAAACTCCCATTTCACCTCAACTTCCTTGCCACCTATTTTCACCACTTTTGGCTTTGAAAGACCAACATACTTAACTGTGCACCCAAGATGTGTGCAGACCGCTGAGATTGCATAAAATGTTTTTCCCTCGCGAAATATATATGTCTTGATATCATCAATAAAAGTTACACCATCTGGAATATTATCAGGTTCATCAAGTTTAACTCGTTTTATTCCCTCATAGCTTACATTCGGAAACAACGACCTCACCCATGTATAAATCTGCCCCGCAAGAGCCAAAAGTAGAGAACTAATTCCTAAATTTTTCAAGAACTTTCTTCTATCAAGTTTCATGCTCCCTCCAACAAATTTTTATTTTTTAATCTTCAACTACTTCCTGCTCAACATAATACATTCTTTCCATTGTCATCGCATCGGTTGGACAAACAATAGCGCACAATCCACACCTTATGCACTTCTCATCATCCTTAATCATAGCGGACAGCGGGACGCTATCAGTAAATTGATAATGCTGTAACAGTTTTTCTTTCATCTCATCATCAAGTTCAATTTCTTCAATCGGGACAAGCTTTAAACAATATTCAGGACAAACATCAACGCAAGCGCCACACAAAACGCACTTTTCAGCGTCATAAATCGTTTGGATATGACACAACAAACATCTTTTCGCTTGCTCAACAGCTTGCTCCTCGGTATAGTTCAACTCAACCTCAGCCACCCCAGTTCGCCTATCAATCGGAATAACATCGGGCGCCTCTCTCGGCGTTATCTCATAACCAACATAAGTTGAGTAATCTTGCTTTCTAATTTTTTCAATTGAGAGATTGAAAACTTTCTTCGTTTTTAATCCCCTTAGATAATTATCAATTGAGATTGCGGCTTGTTTTCCATTTGCAATCGCATCAATTAAATTCCTCGGCCCAAATGCAACATCACCCCCAGCAAAAACACCAGGGACACTTGTCGCAAGCGTCTCCCGATCTACCTTTATCGTCCCAGCTGCGGTAAGTTCTATTCCATCCTCAGGCTTTATGAAATTCAAATTTGGTCTCTGTCCTATTGCAAGTATGACCGTATCGGCTTCCATATACTCACTTACACTCTCATCAAAGATCGGATTAAATCTACCATCTTCATCATAAGTTCTTTTAACCCCAATAAATTCAATCCCTTTAACCCTTCCATTTTCGCCAATAAATCTTCTAACCCCTCTTTGCGGATGAAAGATGATTCCCTCTTTAACAGCTTCTTTAAATTCCTCCTTCCCCTGAGCAGTTCTTAACACTGGCATCTCTTCAAATGATTCCAAACTCGCGATGTGAATTTCCAAGACCCCAGCTCTTCGCGCGGTCCTTGCGGCATCCATAACGATGCTATATGTTGAGCCATTCCCCAACTTTTCTTTCTCCTCCATCTCAACTGCCATTCTCAAAGCAGTCCTCGCAGCGTCAAACGCAACAAATCCACCACCAATTACAACGACTTTCTCTCCAAGTTCAACTCTATAACCATTATTGACATTTACTAAAAAATCAATCGCCTTTATAATACCATCAAGATTTGCCCCTTCAACATTCATCTCCCTTCCCTCTTGTGTCCCGACAGCGATAAATATCGCGTCAAATTCTTCTCTTAACTCTTTGATTCCAAAATTTTTTGTTAAGGGTGTAAGTGTTCTTATTTCAACCCCGAGCCACAAAATTTTGTTAATTTCTTTTTCTATTATACCCCTTGACAACCTAAACTCAGGTATTCCATGTCTCATCATTCCACCGAGCACATTTGAAGCCTCAAAGATTGTAACTTGATATCCGATCACCGCGAGGTCATGTGCGCAGGAAAGCCCCGCGGGACCTGCACCAATTATTGCCACTTTTTTATCTTTCACATCTGCTTTCCTTACCTTTGCAAGCGTTGGCAAATGCCAAAATAGTTTATTATCTTGCGCATCAAAATCATTTTCAAAAATTTCATCTTGTGTATTTGGGTAAAGCGATTCAACTCCGTATTTTTCTGTTAAAAATCTTTTCAGCGCCCTTATAGTCACGGGTTTATCAATGCTTCCACGCCTGCAAAAATCTTCACACGGTGCTGCACACACCCTCCCACATACAGATGCAAATGGATTAGGCGACCGAGCGACAAAATACCCCTCTTTATACCTTCCCTCCGCAATCAGTTGAACATATCTGCCGGCATCAGTATGAATTGGACATGCAGCTTGACATTTAACCTGCTTCTGCCAATGCAATAAATCAGGCAAAAAAACTTTGTAACCCATTCAGTTGATGCCCATTTGAGTTTTAATTTTTTTCAACAAAATAAAATCTTCAGCAAATTGTAAAACCCTCTTACCGTTCCTCAACTCCTTAACAAGGTCCGCTAAACTTTCATGATCAAGGATAGCCCTCACCTGGTTTCTTATCTTAACCCAAAACTCGTGCACGGCACATGGATTCCCTTCATCACACTCACCAACTCTCAAAAGACATGAATTAAACCATTCAACTCCATCTATCGCTTTAACGATGTCAAAAATAGTAATATCTTTAGGATCCTTCGCAAGTAAAAATCCACCACCGGGACCTTTAACTGAAACTAAAAATCCAGCTTTAACAAGCCGTTGCATAACTTTGTTTAAAAATTCCCTTGGAATTGATAAAGCCCCCGCGATTTGCTTTGCAAGGATAGGTTCATCAGTGTTAAGTGAAGCGATGAAAATCATCGCTTGAATTGCGTATTTACAGGTTCTGCTGAGCGAATTTAAAATTGGAATTTATTGTCTGGAATTAATTTATAATGGGCTAAATTAAAAATCAAGAAAAGGATAATCTTGTCCACAATTTTTTATCAAAGTTTTACAAATTCTATGCCACTAATTTATTCCCCTATCTTCAAGTCTTGACGATTTCAATAACTTTACTTCTTGAGGATAAACCGGAAACTATTTTTATATTTCCCTTTGGAATGTTGAAGTAGTCCGCAAGTAATTTAATCAGTGCGTCGTTTGCCCTGCCCTCAACAGGGGGTGCTTTCACCGAAACGACGAAATGAATTTCGTCGATTTTTTCAACCCTTTCAACTTTAGCATTTGGTTTAACCTTTACAAATATACGCATCGTCTAATCTTTTTGCATAACTTAAAAATAACTCCCCTTGAAATCAAGCACATCTTAAAAACCCGAAAGGGTAACTTTTTACCCTATGTTTTCGTATATTTCCTACAGAAAACAAAAATAGGAAATGAAAATATGAAAAAAGGTTTCTTTATTATTTTGTCACTGTCCTTGCTCGTTCAAATCGTCATCGCTCAGGAAACTGAAAAATGGAAGATCGAAAATTTAATTGACGAAATCCTCAAAAAGGTTGAAAATTACTACTCATCCGAGGAAGTCATCCCAGAAGACCAAATCCTGAAACAAAGAGAAATGCAAAAACAACTTGAAAAAATAAGAAAACAACTTGAAATCCTAAGGAAACAAAAAGAATATATGGACCCCGAAAAGTTTCAAGAAGAGATGGAAAAAATCTATAGGGAAACCATCGAAATTCAGAAAACAACTCAAGAGTTGCTCGATTCTTTAAAAGAGAAAACTAAACCACAGATATCTATCTCACCAACCTTTATATTTAAAGGAAATACAGAGATCAGCGAAAACGATTTTATTGAAGGTGATGTCCTCGTGCAGGATGGCGACTTAGTTGTCTACGGTCGCATAAATGGAAATATACTTGTTGAAAATGGGGATGTGAACATCAAAAGCGGGGCTGAGGTCAACGGCGATATATATACAACAAATGGAGAAGTTATAATAAGTGAAGACGCAAAATTTTCCGGGCAAATATATAGAAATTTTCACTTAACAGCTGAAGTTGATAAAGCAACCTCTTATAGTAGAAAAAAGCATAGAACAGAAACTAAATATAAACATTTTTACGAAGAACAACCTGGATTCGACAATTTTTACTTTGAATTTGAAAGTAATTCCGATTCATATTCGAGTCGAATTAATTTGTCTCTTAGGTTTGATATTTCATTTTCATATATTTCTTTTAATTTATTTTCTTGAATATATTTTAATTGATTTTTTCTAAATGCTAAAAT
>JBKBWH010000161.1:0-4675 GCA_046289115.1 Candidatus Kryptonium sp. | reverse complement strand
ATCCCTTCTCTAACGCGCAGGAGTTCAATATCTTTTATGTTTAATCCTCCCTCGTATAACGCAGTTGAAATTTTGCTTAAAACGCCAGGTCTATCCTCAACCATTATGAACACATCGTGTAGAGTGTTGAGAAAACCTTTTCGGCTGGATGGAATTTCGTTGCGGAGTTTAAAAGCGTTGTCAAACTCAGGTTTTAACTCACCTATTTTGTTAGATTTGATGAGTTCCCTGTATTTACTGAGTCCGTTAATAAAACTGTCAAGCGCTTCAATTATTTTTTCTCTGTTGAACGAGATTATATCGTGCCACATTTCAAATTGGCTAGATGCGATCCGAGTTAAATCCTTAAATCCACCGCCTGATAATGACAAATAATCTGTTCCCATGCTTCCAACTGTATTGACAAGCAGGACGGCGATTAATTGTGGTAGATGGCTGATATATCCTGCTATCCTGTCGTGGATTTCGGGATCAAGCAAGATTATGTTTGCTCCTGTTAGCTTTATGAGTTCGATGAATTCGTTTACTATTTTTATCGGGACATTAAATTTGGGACATAATACATATACAGCATTTTCAAAAAGAAATGGATCTGCAGATGATATACCTTTTCTCTCTGACCCAGCCATTGGATGACCACCAATGAAATAAACATCGTTTTTAATTTTTTCAGCTTCTTTCAAGATAATTTTTTTGACGCTCCCAACATCGGTTATTATCGTCCCAGATTTTACATTTTTTGATACTATGTGAAGTTGTTGTAAGATTTCGTTGATAGGTGTGCATAAAAATACCACATCGGCATCTTTTACGGCTTCTTCAATTGAGTTAGCTTTTTTATTAATTGCACCAAGCTCAAGTGCGAGATCCAGAGAATTTTGGTTAATGTCAAATCCTGTAATCGTAAAATTATGTTCCTTTGATTGCCTCAAAGAAAGTGCTATTGAGCCACCAATTAGACCAGTTCCAATGATTGAAATTTTTCTAAATAACATAGGTCTGATAAAATTTATTGGATTTTTCTTCCTATTGCCTCTGCTATTTTCCTTATTTCCTTCATAAGTTGCGTGAACTGTTCAAGATAAAGAGATTGAGGTCCGTCTGATTTTGCTTTTTCTGGTTGATGATGAACCTCAACAATCAATCCATCAGCTCCTGCTGCTATTGCAGCTCTTGCCACAGGTATAACCTTATCTCTTATGCCTGTTGCATGTGATGGGTCGACGACAATTGGCAAATGGCTTTTTTTATGTATCACTGGGATCGCATTTATATCAAGCGTGTTTCTTGTGGATGTTTCAAAGGTTCTAATTCCCCTTTCACAGAGTATGACATTGTGATTTCCGCCAGCGAGTATATATTCCGCAGCCATAAGCCATTCTTCAATTGTTGCAGCAAATCCTCTTTTTAGCATCACAGGTTTATTAATTTTACCAAGTTCTTTTAACAATGAGAAATTTTGCATATTTCTTGCGCCAACTTGAAGTATATCGGCGTATTTTACAACGAGGTCTATGTCTTTGGTATCAAGGACTTCGGTGATAACGAGCAATCCGTATTCATCAGCAGCTGATCTTAAAAGTTTTAATCCTTCTTCGCCAAGTCCTTGGAATGAGTATGGTGAAGTTCTGGGCTTGAAAGCTCCGCCTCTTAAAATTTTGGCACCTTGCTCAGCCACATGTTTTGCTATTGTGAATATCTGTTCTTCGCTTTCAACGGCGCATGGACCAGCCATTACAACTATTTCTTCAATGTTGCTACCTATTTTTACACCATTTATGTTTATAACCGTTCCTTCATGCTTAAAAGCACGATTCGCAAGTTTATAAGGTTCTGTTATTCTGTAAACTTCCGCAACGCCCGGCAAGAGCTGGATATTTCTGTGATCAAATTCTGGTTTTACTCCTATTGCCCCAAGCACGGTTCTTGTGACGCCGGTTGATCGGTGGACATCAAAACCGTATTCGTTTAAAATTTTTATCACATTTTGAATTTCTTCCTCCGTTGCGTCGGGTTCCATAACAACTATCATATTTCCACCTCCATTTTATGTGTTTTTTAAAAATGTAAAATTTTTGGAAAATATGGTTGATTTGAGGTTGGAGTTTATATTAAGCCCAGTGGTTGCGCCACCACTGGGCAAAATAATTGGCGTGGTTGAAACTAAATAGGAGGGAAGAGCGATAAGAAACAGGATTTACGAGAATCAAAGTTGCAGTGTTTGGGCTTGCTTGATTCATCTTTTTAAGTTCCTCTACGGTATTTTGGTTTTTTGCTAAAATATATAAATTTTGTCGCCATTTTGCAAGAGTGTTGGATTCGTTTTTAATTTTGATTAAAATTTAAGCGTATCAAAAACAAAATCGCTTTTAACCATGCCGAGAAAAATTTACCTCGTCTTTATTTACCTTCTGATTATCTTGGCAATTTTACCATTGTATGCTCAAAAAAGACCTATAACGGTTGAAGACCTTTGGGCTATGAAAAGGATTTCAGGTCTAACTATTTCACCTGATGGGAAGTGGGTTGCCTATGTTATTACATCTTACAGCATGGAAGAAAACAAGGGACAGAGAGATATTTATCTTGTTTCAATTGATGGAAAAGAAATTAAACAGTTGACGAAGGGGGAAGGTTCAAATTATTCTCCTTCATGGTCTCCAGATGGAAAAAAGCTTGCTTTCATCTCAACGCGCGATGGTGAGCCACAAGTTTATGTCATTGAACTTGAAACCGGTGAAGTTAAAAAAATGACGAGTATAGCTCTTGGTGCTGACGGTGTTATATGGTCACCCGATGGAAAATATCTTGCCTTTGTATCCCAGGTTTATCCCGATTGTCCCGATAATGATTGCAATTTAAAAAGAGAAAAAGACAAAGAAGCAAGCAAAGTTAAAGCGAAAATTTTTACAAGGTTGCCATTTAGGATTTGGAACAGGTGGATTGATGATAAAAGAAGCCATTTATTCACGCTTGAAGTTAACACTGGGAAAGTTATTGATGTGACACCTGGGGATTATGATACGCCACCTATAGACCTTGGCGGGAAGATTGATTATGCTTTCTCACCCGATGGTAAAGAGATTTGTTTTGTCCGAAATACTGATTCTATGATCGCGATAAGCACTAACAACGATCTTTTTATCACAACCCCTGAAGGTGGAAGTATAAAAAGAGTCACGACGAACAAGGCAAATGACAATCAGCCAGTTTATTCACCTGATGGAAGATATATAGCTTATAGAGCGCAATTTAGAGCTGGTTTCGAATCAGATAAATATAGGCTGATGCTTTATGAGAGGGGGACTGGGAAAATGATTAACTTAACAGAGAATTTTGATCGCTCCGTTGAAGAAGTTGTTTGGTCTCCAGATAGCAAGTTTATATTCTTCACGGCGGAGGATCAAGGTTATAACTCAATTTACAGAATTAATATTCAAACTGGGGAAATTAAGCAGATAACGGAGAAAAGCTACAACACAGAAATTGGAATAACCCCCGATGGCAGATTCTTAATTTTTAAAAGGGAATCGATAAACAAACCAGCTGAAATTTATCGTCTCGATCTCGCAAGTCTTGAAGTTGTTCAGTTGACGCATCACAATGATTCTTTGCTTGCACTGCTTGAGATGAACGCGCTTGAAGATTTTTGGTTTGTTGGAGCTGGTGGGACAAAAGTTCATGGATTTATTTTGAAACCACCGTTTTTTGAATTGGGCAGAAAATATCCTGCCGTTTTTCTAATCCATGGAGGTCCACAGTCGATGTGGGGTGATAATTTTCACTATAGATGGAATGCTCAAATGTTTGCTTCGAGAGGTTATGTTGTTGTGATGATAAATCCGCGTGGTTCAACGGGCTATGGACAAAAGTTTACAGATGAGATAAGCGGGGATTGGGGTGGAAAAGTTTTTGAGGATTTAATGAAAGGTGTCGATTATGTCATAAAGAACTTTGGTTTCGTTGATAAAAACAGAATCGGTGCTGCTGGAGCTTCTTACGGCGGATATATGATAAATTGGATCGCCGGGCATAATGATAAAGGTATATTTAAATGCCTCGTTTCACATGCTGGTGTATTTGATCTCCAAAGTATGTACGGCTCAACCGAGGAATTATGGTTTCCGGAGTGGGAGTTTAGGGGGACGCCGTGGACAAATCCAGGGCAGTATAAAAAGTGGTCGCCAAGTTATTATGTTAAGAATTTTAAAACTCCGACGCTTGTAATTCATGGACAACTTGATTACAGGGTTGATGTCAGCCAGGGGTTTATGATGTTTACCGCTTTACAAAGAATGGGAGTTCCATCAAAGATGCTTTATTTCCCAGATGAGGGACATCATATCTTGAAACCACAAAATGCGAAATTGTGGTGGACGACCGTTCTTGATTGGCTTGATATGTATTTGAAAAAGTGAGAGTTGTGGGCAGCCCCGCCTTTTAGCTGTTAAATGGCTAAAGGTGGGGTTTTATTTTGAAGCAATGGCTTGAAAATGGTAATAAAAATTTAAAGGATTAGCAACATGCAAAGTAAAACTGAGGTGAGAAAAGCGTTTAAAGTTGTTGTATTGCTTGGGCTTGTTAGCTTGTTTGCGGACATAACCTATGAGGGAGCTCGAGGAATTTTGGGTCCTTTTTTGTTTACCTTGGGTGCAAGCGCGACGATAGTTGGTTT
>JBKBWH010000160.1:0-4696 GCA_046289115.1 Candidatus Kryptonium sp. | reverse complement strand
GGATCAAGCGACTCCTTCGAAATTACTGTGATTGAACTTTTTTTATCCCATTTTCTTATCTCACGAATTGCTGATACACAAGCAATGCTATTTCCTATGATTATGATTTGCATTTTCTAATCTTGAAGTAACTTCTTTAGAACCTGTGTAACCGCACTAACAAACTCTGTCGCTCCATTCTCCAAAATCGCTTGAACTGACGGCTCAGCTTTTTGGATATTTTCATCGTAAGGCAAGAAGTAAATTGGCAATCCCGAAAATTCGGATTCAAATCTGGAAAGAAATTTTTCCACTTTCTCTTTTTCGTCTCTCACTTTATTAAAAACAAGGTGAATATTTTTGATCCCAAGTTCCCTCGCAAGCTTAACTGCTTGTCTCATAACATAAATTGAGTTAAAGGTAGGTTCAGAAACGATGATGGCGTGATGAAATCCTTTTGCGATCGCCCTTCCAAAATGTTCAAGCCCTGCTTCAGTATCCATGATGATAACTTCCCCTTTGCGAAGATTTATATAGTTTACAACCGCTTGAAGCAAATCATTTTCAGGACAAGCACACCCAACCGACGGTTGCATAACTGTTCCCATTACAAGAAGATTTAATCTCTCTTTTACCTTAACTCCAAACCTCTCAACTACATCGCTTACATCTGGATTTAACTTGAAAAACAAACCCCACCCAGATCCAGGTCTAACTCCTGTTTTTTCCTCAATGTAATCAAGTTGTCTATTTAGTGGGATTAGCGCCTCAGCTTTTTCAAACGGTAAACCAAGCGCAAACGGCAAGTTCATCTGTGGGTCTTCATCAACAGCAAGAACATTAAAGCCCGCATCAGCCAACAAATGCGAAAGAACAGCACATATGACAGTTTTACCTACTCCACCCTTGCCTGTAACGACTATCCTTATGCCTGGTTCGGTTTTTTTCTCAAACTCTGGAATCTCAGCTAAAATTTCCTTTACAATTGAATCTCTCTCCTCTTCGCTCGCTCTTGTAAATGGCATTAATCACCCAAAATTATTTTAAATATGAACCATCTCTGGGATTGGGAGATTTAAAGCGATTCTCTTTTGCTTAATTCTATCAAGAATCCCCTTAATTGCAAGCTCTGGGTCGCACTCCACATATGCTTCGCCACCTGTTAACATCTTCAAATCTTTTGTTAATATCTCTGTAACTTTTGGACCTCCCAAAACTCTTGGCGGTGGGCAAACATGAACCGTTACACCAAGTGCAAGCGCCCAGGTGCCTATTGAGATCGCCTTTTCCGAAATTAATTCAGGCGCAGAAGCAACGACAGGCAAATCCGAAACTTTTAACCCAAGTTTTTCAGATAAAGCTTTGAGTAAAATTCCAATCCTTGAATTATCAACGCACGAACCCATATGAATCGCCACGGGCAAACTATTTAAACCAGCAACATTTCCAAGCGCCTTCAAAACCTGTTTCAAGCCATCACCAACTTCAAACGAATCAACTTTGTTTGGATTCAAAAATCCAGATTGACCCGCAATATGAGCAATACAACCTGTGACAATCACAAGAACATTGTTTTTGATCAACCCTTTTATCATCCTTTCGGTGAAAGCAAGTCGCCTCGTTTTTGGATTTGGACAACCCACAATCGCAACAACACCAAATATATTCCCATTTACAATGTTGTCAATCAAAGGTTTTAATGGATCTTCAGGATTAACCTTTTTCAAAACTTCAATTAACGCCTCAACGGAAAATCCGGCTATAATTTCTTCAGCTGAATCTGGAACGAAAACTCTACTTGGCTCTCTCTGCTTATACGCTTCAAGAGCTGTTTCAATAACCTTTTGAGCGACTTCATCAGCTTTTTCCGGCGAATATTCAATATGAACGGCTCCAGGTATTTTCACAAACGGTATTGTCGTTATAAGTTTTGTATGGTAGCAAGAGGCAACATCGCTTAAAATTGGCCATACACATTGATAATCAACCACCATTGCATCAAGAGCTCCAGTCACAATTGCAAGTTCAGCCTGAAATTCGTTTGCAGCAAGTGGAACCCCATGCCTCATTAAGACTTCGTTACCTGTGCAGCAAACTCCGACGATATTTATCCCTTTCGCCCCGAGCGCCTTTGCTTTGTCGTTTAATTTTTCCGCCCATTCAACAACTTTCTCAGAAAGCAAGGGATTATGCCCATGAACAGCGATGTTAACATAGTCTGGATCAATTACCGCAAGATTTGCTTTGCTTCTTATCGGCTTTGGTGTCCCGAAAAGAACATCTGAAAGCTCAGTTGCCATCGTCAAACCGAGTCCATCAATAAGTCCCATTTGCAAATCTGCAAGCATTATATTCACAGGGTCAGCATCGTTACCCATACTTGTTCTGTGCATCGCATTCATTATCGGACGCCAGACATTATGCGGGATCACACCAAGTTTTTCAAGTTGTTCATAACTTGATTTCGGTGTATACGCTTTAATCCAAACCGCTGGCTCTTTCTCAAGCCGTTTGAAATCTTCAAGTGAAATCTCAGCAACTTCCTTCGCTATCTCTTTTATGTCTTTACCTTCCGTCTTAATTCCGAGATTTTCAGCAACCCTTTTAAGCTTTTCTTCATCTTTAATCGTATAGGTTGAGATCTTCCCCTCGGCAACTTCTTTTAAAACTTCTGCTATATCCATTGCGTGCTCCGTATGTGCAGCTGCACCACCAACCGTCTCCCTTAAAAGATTCCTTGCAACAATTGTATCTGCTGTCGCGCCACAAACTCCAACTTTTGGACCGCCGTCAAAGATATCAATTCTACACGGACCCATATAACACATTCTACAACATACCCCAAGCTCTCCAAAACCACATTGAGGCTCCTGAAAGGCTAACCTTTGCAAGGGTGTTGTTTTAACCTCTTTTGCTTCCTTTTTCAAAAGTTCAACATTTGAAGATGGAAGCAAACCGAAATCATTTGACCTGCTATCCCGAACCCTTTCTTTATCTTTTAAAATGTCCGCCATTTTAGATTACCTCTATATAAGTTTTCGTTGATTTTAAAAGCGATGAAATTGTTGATATCCTCTTAAAATGCTCAAGACTTGAGACATCAGTGTAAATCAAAGCATTTGTTGGACAGGCTTCAACACAAGCCGGGATTTTGCCACTTTTAACTCTCTCATTGCATCCATCACATTTTCTTGCAAGCTTTCTTTCAAGATCGGGATAAATCGCACCAAACGGACAAGCCATCGCACATTGCCAGCAACCTATACATTTTGCACTGTTATAAACCACAAGATTTGTTTCTTTATCTCTATAAATTGCAGATGTCGGACACACAGCAACACATGGTGCATCTTCACAATGATTACATCGCAAAGAAGCAATAAATCCATCTAACTTTAAAACGCTATTAAATCTCGGCGGACGAGGTTCTTCAAAAATTGCCTTATAAATATCTTTTGAAATGGAATGCTCAACAGCACATGCTATCTCACAACTCTTACACCCAGTGCATCTTGAAGGGTCGATGAAAACTTTTTTCATTTTCTCACTCCATATGAATTTTTAATCTTGAAAAATAAAATTGCAATTGCTGTGCCAGTAATAAACTGTTAAAATCCAACAAAAAGTCAACTTGGAATGCCAGAATTGACAATTTAAGGATTGGAAATTTTGCCAACTTTGGCAGGAAAGCTTTTTAAATGGTGGGAACGACTTTATTTATCGGGGTTAATTTTATATTTCTTTAACTTCCTATAAAATGTCCTCAAACTCAACCCGAGCGAGTCCGCAGCTTCCTTTGGGTTTTGATGCTCCTTCAAAGTCTCAAAAATCAAATATGCTTCAAAACATTCCAACTTTTCCTTTGCATTCTTCCCCTTTAAAATCTCCGGATGCTTACAAAAATGTATCAAATAATCAGGTAAATGCTCAACTTTAATATCTGACCCATTTGATTTCGCCAGTGAATAAGTGATAACACTTTTCAACTCCCGTATATTCCCAGGCCATGGATAGCAGAAAAATAATTCCATAACAGAGGGTTCAACTTTAACACTTTTACCAGAGGATTGAATAAAATATTTTACGAACTCAGGAAGATCAAAAATTCTATCCCTCAATGGCGGAAGTTTATAAACAAAAACAGAAAGACGATAATAAAGATCTTTCCTAAACTCACCTCTTTCAACCTTTACCTTTAAATCTACATTTGTTGAAGCAATAAAACGAACATCAACTTGCCTGGGTTTAGTATCTCCAATAGGTATTATTTCCTTTTCCTCAATTGCTCTTAAAATCTTCACCTGCGCTTCAATTGGCAATTCCCCAATTTCATCCAGAAACACAGTTCCACCGCTTGCCTCTTCAAAAATTCCTTTTTTATCTTTATCAGCCCCAGTGAAAGCCCCTTTCTTATACCCAAAAAGTTCACTCTCAAGAAGATTCGCTGGAATTGCAGCACAATTTATGGGAATAAAAATTTTATCTTTCCTGTTTGAGTTTTGATGAATAAATCTTGCAAGTACCTCTTTACCCGTTCCAGTTTCCCCCAATATAAGAACTGGTTCATCCGTCGAAGCAGCGATTAAAGCATCATCAAATATGCTTTTAAGTGAACCGATAACAACATTCATAACAATCACATTTTAAATTTAACCCCAAACTCGCAGGTGCTCTGTAAAATTAGCTCAAGCGTTTGAAGCTCTAAAGGTGCGTTTAA
>JBKBWH010000015.1:0-17481 GCA_046289115.1 Candidatus Kryptonium sp. | reverse complement strand
TGGGGATTATGGTAGAAAAATTGAGACGAATCTTTTTGAGCTTGTTAAAGAACTTGAAAAGATCGATGGCATAGAAAGAATAAGAATTAGTTCAATTGAACCCAACCTTTTGAGCAAAGAAATGATTGATTACTTCGTAAACTCCGAAAAAATTTGCAACCATTTTCACATCCCATTGCAAAGTGGTAGCGATGAAATTTTGCGAAAGATGAGAAGAAGATATAATACGGAGCTTTACAGGAGGAGAATTGAGTATATAAAAGAAAGAGATCCAGATGCCTGTATCGGAGCTGATGTAATTGTTGGTTTCCCTGGGGAAACGAAAGAACATTTTGAGATGACTTACAATTTTATAAATGACCTACCAATTTCATACCTTCATGTTTTTACATATTCAGAGAGACCAAACACCGATGCAGCAAACTTGCCTGATAAAGTTTCTATGGATGAGAGACACAAGAGAAGCGAAATGTTGAGAAATCTTGGTTTGAAAAAGAAAAATTCCTTTTACAGGCAGATGATCGGAAAGAACCTTGATGTTTTATGGGAGAGTGAGGTTAAGGATGGGGTGATGTTTGGGTTTACGAAAAACTATGTCAAGGTTAAGGCAAATTACGAACCTTCTCTTGTTAATAAAATCACACCGGTGAAAATTGTAGGTGTTGAAAGTTTGGTCGCGATTTGCGAAATTTTAAACAGCTAAAGCTTTAAAAAATCAAAACGGAGGGCGCTATGGCTGGCAAAATTTTAAAACTCGGAATTTTGTTCTCATTTATTTTTGTGGTGGGTTGTGGTCCAAATTATCTTCCTGCCCTTTGGGATTCTGCACCACCGATGTCGGCTCCGACCGAAGTTAGAAAAGAGACTACATTTTTAAGTGCATATTATAATAGCACTGGAGGATTTAACAGTGGGGATGAAAACAAGTTCTTCAGAGCAAATTTGGTGAAGGCAATCGGCGGAAGTTGGTACAAATTTTCCGGTGGTGGTTTTGCATATTTGGGTAATTATAATGTGCAAAATGCACAAGAGGTTGAACCCAATAGAGGAGAAAAATCATATTTTGGCGTTGGTGCTGATATTGATGTAAATATATTTTTACCACTCCATTTATTTAATGTAGGGATAGGAACATATAGTGGGGTAGCGGGTGAATTTGGAAGCTATACCTCTTTTAGAAAAAGTAGAGAAGGGAAAAGTGAAATTTCACCGATTTTTGATGAAATTGTTCCTTTTCTTTCTGGGTATACGTTTTTACAGTTTAATTTTTCAAAAAGTGATAATCTTACGGTTAGAGCTGGCATGGGTTTGCCTGGGGGTTATTTTTTAAATTTGGGTTATTATAACATAAATTATGGCGGATTCTGGGTGGGATGGTCTGCTACAGAGACAGATACGGGGTCGGAGTTTGGCGTTACTTCAGCGGGTTTTTCAATCAAAATAAAATAAATAAAATAATATGACTGTATTTTACTTTCGTGCGCCAGTAGAAAAAACTTTGAAGGATTTGGTTGATTTTTGCTCGTGCGATGGCTTACTCGGAGAAAGAATAGATAAAAATTTGGTTGTTGGCTGAGATAAAAGTCAAAAAAATTCTTGAAAGGGAGCAGAAATATGAACGCTAAAAAATTTGCTACCGCAATAAATTGTATTGATGGTAGAACCCAAATTCCAGTGATTGAATGGCTGAAAAAAGAGTATAAAATAGACTATGTCGATATGATCACAGAGCCTGGACCAAATAAAATATTGTCAGAAAATAAAGATAGTTTTACGATTCAAGCGATAAGAAGAAAGGTTGAAATTTCACTCACTAAACATAACTCAAAAATCATCGCAATTACTGGACATCACGATTGCGCTGCTAATCCCGTAGATAGAGAAACACACTTAAAACAAATCCTGTCTGCAGTTGAAACAATTAAGATGTGGAATCTCGGTGTTGATGTGATAGGATTGTGGGTTGATGAAAACTGGGAAGTTCACAAGGTCGAGTGATTTTAGAGTTCATATTTGCATGCACTTCAAAAAGTGAAAGTAAATTGCTTTCGAAAAACATTATCCTTACCGGTAGAACTTATACCCCTAAACTCCTTGCTGTAAAGGAAGGTATTACATCTCGATGCTGATATTCTTTGGAGCACATTTCAGGCAAAAGGTGAACCTTCGTATGATAAGTCACTTGAAATTTTTGGAGGTAATGGGTCGGTTTTCGTAAATATGGGTAAGATGGTCTGCTACGGAAAGAGAGACGGGGTCGGAGTTTAGCGTTACTTCAGTGGGTTTTTCAATGAAGATAAAATAAGATTGCAACCATAGTTTACTTTGATGCGTCAAAAAAGAAAAAGGTTTTTTATCATGTTTAGAAAAGTATTCGCGCTCACTTTGTTAATTTTATTTTCGTCTATCTTTATTAGTTTTACGCTCTCTCAAGATAGGAGCAGAGGTTATGGTGGATTTCTTGAAAGGTTAAAACAAGAACTTAATTTGACCACTGAGCAAGTTGCTAAAATTCAAAAGATTCTTGATTCAGCTCAAAAGCAGGCTGAGATCGACAGAGAAAAATATCAAGGCAACAGGGAAGCAATGATGAAAGCAATGCGTGAGAGGTGGGAAAAGATTGACAAGGAAATTGAAGCTGTTTTAACGAAGGAGCAGAAAAAGAAATATGAGGTGATAAAGAAGGAAAGAGCCCAAGGATATCGCAGGAGACCAAGTTAAGAAAATTTTTTTAGTTCGATTCCGAGCCCAAATATAGCGAAATCATATTTCACAGGGTCTTCGGGATCAAATTTTTTCAAGTTAGATGTTATTTCCTCCGCCGTCTTCCATGTGTCCGTCTTCCTTTTGGTTAACTGAAGACCTCGTGAAATTTTTGAAACATGTGTGTCAAGAGGTATTATCAATTTCGACTTGTTAACCTCACTCCACAGCCCCACATCGACATTATCTTTCCTTACCATCCATCTCAAAAACATATTAAGTCGTTTGCAAGGACTATTTTTCTCTGGGTCGGGTATAAGGCTCCTAACACTTTCGGGAACACCATTAAATTTAGGCGGGGGGTTAAAGGACAGAAACTCTTTAACAAATCCCGACAACGCCTGCTTTATTGTCGGATATTTTTCATCATAATGCCTTAAAAAGAGATTTTTTAAACTGCCATATTTTTCAATGGCTTGTTTCAAAAGGTAAAAAACCACGAGTAAGTCCTTGCCTTCAATGTTTCTGTATGCGAAGTGGACGAAGTTATTTAAAACTTTTTCATACCAAAATGGATCAAAATTTAAAATAAACTCATAGGGTTTACCCTGCATGATGTTGAAAAGTCGTTCACCACTTAACAGTATTATCTTTCTGTTCCCCATAGCTAGAAGAGACGCAATAAATCCAGCTATTTCCATATCTTTTGGATTTGAAAAACGATGCACAAATTTTACTGGGTCTGAATTTATGAAATCGAGAGTGTTATATTTTTTAAAGAGCCAGTCAAGGTAATCTTTAAGCGTTGGAAATTCGGGCGGGACTTCTATGTTCATATCAACCTTGAATACTCGTTTAATTTTAGTTTCCAAACTTTAACACCACAAAATCTTGATCCTTCGGGGCAGATTGGTTTTATATTTGCAAGATTTCTAATTGAGCACGGGGGCAAGAGGAAATTTCCGATTTTAGGATGGACTTCTGAAATTTGTTGGACTTCCTCAAATGAAGCCCGCCATATCTCCTCTTGCGCGTTAAAACAAAGTCGCATCGCATATTTATGGTGAAGGTTTAAAAGATCTCCCGATTCAGTAAATCTTATGCTGACTGCATTTGGCAAAAGATAAAGCGCAAACTCGGATGGAACGCCTAACCTTTTCAACTTCCCAATGCTTTCCCAAGTTTTTTCCATGGTTTCAGTGTAAAATTTAAGCGCTGAATCACTTTGCAGAATTAAAGTTGGGGTTATGAAATCTGGCTCTTCGTAGATTTGACGCATTAAAATAGGTCTTGAACCAGGGGTCATTCGATGTCTTTGGTCTTGCGAATCCGCCGTGTGGCTAAGTTTCTTTTTAAAAGTATAGGAGACATGGAACATCGCTCGAGATATTTTGCTATGGGTTGTCAAGACAAGCGATTCAGCAAGTATTTTATTTATAGCTGGATTTAAAACAAGATTTATCGCTTCGTCGTCGCTTAAAGCAGAGGATGGTAAGCCAAATATTTCCCTGACGGAATCGGCGAGAATTTTTTCCGCGTTTGGTTTATAGTCAACCAAAAGTGATATCTTTCCATTTAGCAACTTATCAAATTCATCAGCAAATTCCTTTGATAAATTATCATCGTTTAAATTTTGAACTAAATTAAATTCGGCAAGTTCATGCTCATCGAGCGGTTTCTCGAGGACAATTTTATAATTTGGATCAACCTTTAAAATTTCATTGATTAACTTTTCAACAACAATTTTTTGTTCTAACGGGGTGTCAAATTGATTACACAATTTATAATATCTTAAAATCGTGATTGCGCTGACCGTATGATAAAGGTAAGCAAATGTTGCAATTGGGAGGACATACCGTGCGATCTCTTGAGCTTTTCGCTTTATATCTTTTTTGTATTTTTCGGGATTAAACCTTCGTCCTGGAAACCTCAAATAATATTCATTCTCTACAATGGGCAGAAGTAGTTCCGTTAGCTTTTTATATGCCTCATTTTGGAATTCAACAGTTGATGTATAAATTTCAAGCGCTTTTCCCTCAAGCGGTGGTATGAAATAATTACCTGGTTTAACCTCTACATATCTTTGTGAAACTTGCTCTGAGTTATAGAAGGGGTGACTGTGAAGAAATGACCAGATAAACTGTCTTGAGACGTTTTCAATAGCAAACTGAAAATATGCATGCTGGAAGGTTGTGTGATGTCCAGCCTCGTAAATGCTTTTAGCTAAATCAATGTATTTGTTTATATCAATCTCTTCGTCTTTTATGATACCCTTTGAAGAATAACAAGTTCTTGCCGTCGCTATCACATTTTTAAAAGGCTCAGGGAAATACTTTACAACTTTTACAACTGGCTCTGGTGAGAGTGGTTTATCTATCATCGTTCTTCAAGTTCATTTAGAAGGTTTTAAATTAATTTATCAAGCCAAATCAAAAAATCAAACTTATTTATATTTATGGTAAGGGATTAAGCGGATACTGTTCTAACTTCAACACCCAACTTGCTTTGAAAAAACTCTGCTATAAAAATGTAACCACTTTAGTTTGAATTTTAATGAAAATTGAGTAAAAAAATCGATTGGGATTATACAAAATTTATCCCTAACCGGTGCTGGAAATTAGTGAAGCTGATTTTTGCTCAAAAGAAAAATTGAAGTTTAAGAAATGCAGATGTTGAGTAATACCAGTATTCGTCCAGTTTATCGCCGAAAAATATTACAGCCCCAAATCCAACTTCTGAATTCTCAGTTGTGGAGTGAGAAAATAAAACACTTACAAATCCACTCCAATCGTTTAAGTTCTGATTTAGCGAAAAGGTTAAGGATGAAATTGGATTAATGGTGTAAACTGCTGAAATAAACATATAATTTTTGCTCAGGTTCAAAATTTCGCCCCTTGCCAATCTTTCAATTTCATATTCTTCTTTTTTAGTTTTTCCTTCACCATTGAATTGATATTCAAACATGGCGTAGAAATTTGGGGTGAATTGATTATCAATCCCGAGAATAAATCTTTGGAAATTTGAGCGCAACTCTTTAACATCCGCAGAAATAATCCCCTCTCCCCTTATTCCAGCATTGAAAAAATTTCCTGCGAAGTCAAATCCTAAAATACCACGCTTATCAAAATATCCAGAGACTAAAGAAAAATCAAAACCCTTTGCATTTGACCTAAGACGAAATCCAAAGTTGTTACTCTTAAAATGATTTACTGGATTATAGACAATGTGTAAATCCGTAAAATGTCCGAGATAAATTTTCCCTGCAATAGCATCCGCTCCCTCTTTTTCTATCTTGCTGAAGTCCGCTGGATTTATTGGATTGAAAAGATCCGTTGGATTCCACACCCTCCCTGTTCCCCAGGAAATCCGTTGCCTTCCAATGATCAAATTTCCAAATTCAAAGTCTTTTCTAAAGTAGATTCTGTCAATGAAATGATAAATTTTAACCTTCCTCTCCTCTATTAATGTCCATCTCATTTTGTAAAGTTGTCTTCTTGAGCTAAGTTCCGCTGGATTAAAAAATAACTCTGAGGAATGATAAAATCCATCTATTTCGTATTCTATATAAATTTTGCTTGCGTTTTCAAAGTTAAACTCAGGGCGAAGTCGTAAACGACCTATGTTTACCCCCAAATTTTTAGCAATCCCAAATCTTTGAGCAAACTCTTCTTTTACATTTTGATAAATTGTAAAATTAGAGAAGTAGCCGGTGAACTTAAAATCTTGTGAAAGGGAAAACTTACCGAGAAAAAATAAGAGAAAGAAAATTTTACCAAATTTTCTTGTCATCCTCTATCATTCCATCTTTTAACTTTATCATTCGTCCAGCTCTTTCGATTACCCGAGGATCATGTGAGCAGATTAAAAAAGTCATTCCCATTTCACGGTTCATTTGTATCATAATATCAATTAACATCCCCCCTGTTTTTGAATCAAGGTGTGCTGTCGGTTCATCTGCAAGAACTATTGATGGTTTTGTAATAATTGCTCTTGCGATTGCGACTCTCTGCTGCTCCCCACCACTGATTTCATTTGGTTTTTTGTTTGCGAGTTTCCCTATACCAAGCAAGTGCAAAGCATTCATAACCTGTTCCTTTCTCTGTTTTTCAGGGATCCCAAGTAATACAAGCGGAAGCTCAACATTTTCAAAAACAGTTAAAACCGGGATTAAGTTATACGCCTGAAATATAAATCCGATCCTTTTGAGCCTTAATTCAGCAAGTTCATTTTTCTTCATCTGGGTTATATCTTTCCCTTCAAGATAAACTTTTCCTTCTGTGGGCTTATCAAGTCCGCCAATTTGATTTAACAGGGTTGTTTTTCCAGAGCCTGAGGGTCCAGCAACGACAACAAATTCACCTTGCAAGATTTCAAGGTTGACATTTCTTAAAGCAACTACTTCAACCTTTCCATCCGAGTAAATTTTTGTTAAGTTTTCTGTTTTAATTATTGTCATAAACCTTTCAGATATGTTTTATAGCTTCAACTGGTTCAAGTTTTATTGATTTAACCGCTGGATAGATTGCTCCGATCAGAGACACAAAAGGCATAGTGAATATCAAAAGGGCGAGTGTGAAACCTGTTAAAACTGGATATATGATACTTCCGGTTCCAAACCACGCCAGGCTTTCTGAGAAAATTCCCAAATTAATCCCTGATTTTGAAAGAGGTATGTAAAGTGCAAATCCAAGCACAAGTCCAATGATGGTTCCGAGAACGCCAATGATAAACGATTCTGTCATTATTAACAGAAAGATGTTTTTGTTTTTCATTCCTATCGCTTTTAAAACACCAAATTCTCTCACCCTTTCAAAAACAGACATAAGCATTATATTTATAATTCCGAAGCAAACAGCAACCCCGAAAATAAAATAATAAACCAATATCGTTTGATAATACACATCAAGCATAATTCCTATAAACGGGGCAACATCGGCATAGGTTAAAACTTCATATGTGTCCCCAAGTTTTTGAACGAGGTTTTCTTTGGCAGAGTTTATATATTTCTGGTCCTCGACTATTAAAGCGAATTCAATAACTTTATCACCAAGTTTTAAAATCCTTTGGGCGTCTTCAATTGTGATATAGGCATGGATTTTGTCAAATTCTGAATATGGTGATTTGTAAAGTCCGACAACCCTAAAAAGTTCTGAAGAAATATTCCCGTCAACATCTGAAACCATGAGAATAATTTTATCCCCTACCTCAACATTTAATTTTTGTGCAAGTTTTTCACTAAGCAAAATTTCCCCTTTGCTTTCAAGATATTTTCCCTGGGATATTGAATTTGAAATTATCGTTATGAACCTTTCTTTATCGGGTTGAATTCCAACTACGGTCACACCTGAGGAGTTATACGCACTGTTCATCATTCCATAAGTTATTACACGCCTGCTGTAAAATTTTACCTCTTTTGTTTCCATTATTGCTTTTTCAACTCTCAGATCATCTGGAATATAATTTTTTACTGTTTTATCATCTCTGAATCCCTTTTTATGTATTTGTATGTGCGAAATGTGAATATTGATCTGGTTATCAAGCATCTGTTTGATCATCCCAACGGATAGGGTATCTACAAGCAAAAGAACCGCAACACTTACAACAATTGAGAGAACCACGACAATTGTCCTTCGCTTGTTTCTCCATATATTCCGCCATGCGAACCTTAAAATCATGTAAATCTTATCCCCTTTAATGGTTCAAGTTTATAAACCCTATAAAGCGGAATTATGCTTGAAATTATTGATACAATCAGAATAGTTAAGCCTGTATTTATAAATATCCTCGGTTTTAAGGAGGAAATAAGTTTTGGTTCAAAACCGAATTCCTCATAGGCTGATGCAAATTCGCCTGTGAAAACTATGGGATTCTTTATAAGGTAATAATTAAAAATCCCTCCGAGTAAACTTCCGAGCAATATGCCTATAAGGGCAATGAAAATTATTTCAAGAAAAACGATCAGAACAAGTTTTTGATTTTTAAAACCTATTGCAAGAGATATGCCGAATTCATTAAATCTTTCAACGACGGACATTGATACTGTATTGAGGATTCCAAAGGCAACTATTATGATTAAAAATGCCAGAAACAAAATCCCGCTTACATTGTCAAGCTCAATTGATTGTTTTAATTCAACCATCACATCTTCCCAGGATAGAACAACTAAATTTTTTTGATTAAGTTCCTCTGAGAGCTTTTGTTTGATTTTTTCTATTTTTTCAAGTTCCGACATCAAAATTGCTATGACGCTAACTCTATTTTCCGCTGATAAAAATTCCTGTGCGTCTTTCAAATTCATAAAAATAACGGTGTTGTCAAGCTCTGTATAACCAAGTTTAACAACACCGACGACTTTGAACTTCATATCCCATAATGCTCCATCAAAGCCCTGAGCAAGTATAACAATTTCATCGCCAAGCTTGATCTTCAAATTTTTAAACAACCTATCCCCGAGAAGAACTTCATAAGTAGAATCTTTATGTAAAAATCTTCCCTGTTTTACCTTCTTGTGAAAATTTGAAAAGTATAGTTCAATTTCTGGATCAATCCCATAAATTATTCCGCCGTAAGAATTTTCACCTGAACTTATCAATACATCAGCGTATAACCTCGGAGCGTAAGCGGTGATATCGTGAATTGATTCAATTACCCTTTTTATCTCTTCAGAATATATGAATGTTTTGCGAAGTGAAGGGTCATCTTTGTATCCTTCTCGTTGGATTTGAATATAACCAGAGTAATCACCCGCTATTGTTCGTATAAAATAGTCATAACTTCCAAGTTGTAGTCCTCTCATTATAACCGTTATCATAGTGGCGAAGGTAATCGCAGCAATGGTGATAATTGTTCTTCGCTTATTCCGCCATATATTTCGCCATGCAATTTTTACGAAAAACATAATTTCATCTTCTTCTTTCAAGTCCTCTAAAGGAGAAAATCCTTTCATCTATTTTGAGATTGAAAATCACATCTATAAGGATAAATTCAGTCTTTCTGCCTTTCTCAATATTGTTATACATAACCCATTTTGACGGAAGTTTTCTGCCACGAATTTCTTTGAAATCATAAAACTCCATGTATCTAATAAGTTTTCCTTTTTCATCGTAATATTCAATCTTTGCAGGGAGATAATCAGATTTTCTAACCCAGTAAAAAATTTTGCCCCATACAACCGGAGCCTGTGGTTTGGGGACAAGTTCTATTTTCCAGCATGGTTCTGAGTTTATGGTTTCTTCAGGAGAGATGATGCGCATATCGTAATCCCTTTCAAGGTTTGATTCCCGAACAAGATCATCGTAAGTAAAATCAGAGCCATTCCATGACTGGAGCATCATTGAAGGCGGTATTTTTATCAAACTTTCTGTATTTCGCAGATAGAGCCAAAGTTCATTCCCTATTTTCAATGTCTTATTGCCTTCTTCTTTTTTAGGATATTTTATCTCAATCAATGCTTTTTCATCTCCCACCCACCATCCTTCCATTCTCAAGGTTCTCTTAAAATCAGGAGTAATTATAGTCATTTCAACAACGCCGTAGGATGTTTTCCCTTTGATCTGGTCTTCGGATTTTTTAATGATTTCCTGAGGAGTTTGAGATAGGAGGGCAACGGTGGAAATAAAGACGGAAAGTATGCAAGATAAAAAGGTGCGCATTTCAAATCAGAAATAATTTTTTATTTTCTAAACTCTTAATTTTGACGAACTTCAATCAATCGCTGTTTCAAATTTACATTTTTTCAGGGTTAAAGATTTTCGTGATATCTATCTTCAACTCCTTACAAATTTTTAAAATTGAGTCGATTTCATCTTCAAACAATTCTCTCAAAAGCTCAGTTATTGCTTCCTTTTCCTCACCATTCTTACATGCAGTCCAGATGTATCGACCTTTGAAATCTAACTCGATCCGTGTAAATCCTTCGTTTAACCTCTGGGTTCGAAGTTCGATGAACCCGAATCGTTTCTTTTTGACTTTTTCCATTTCACTTCATTTTTAAGTTGTCAAAATTGTCCTCGTTCCAGTTTTCGTTGCTTTTTTGTAAAGTTCACCATAAAAATAATACTGGACAACGCTTGCCCAGAATCCGGTTAAAAGTATCCCAACAAAACAGAGTGCAAACCCAAGTGAAGCAAGAAGTTGAAGAAAGATCGTCAAAAGAAAAACTATGACTGCTTCGCCGATATTGTCCCTAAGCATTGAAAATATATCTGATATTGCAAATGCGTCGTTTATCGATTCGCTTTCAGCAAATTTGCCAACGATGAACGGCAAGATTAAAACAAAGAGAAGAATGTAAACCAAAGATGAGATAAAAAACAAAAGCGAAATCCCTGTTAGCTCTGCTTTGAAAAATGAATTTGATAAAAACAAGGTGATAAATGCGGTTATCTCTCTGTTTTTAAAATTCTCAAATTCTAACTCGGCAAATGGTAGCGAAATTATAATCAAAGCGAAGAAAGGGATGAGATAAACTATAGTTACCACCAAAAGTTTAAAACCGTTGGCAATTTTCTGCCCTATATTATCCCAATCGGGAAGTAATTGTGTTTCTTCTTTTATCGTTCGTTTTGCGACCTCAACGAGATAGCCATAATAAATCAAAAGGGGAACAATCAAAAAAGAAAATAACAGCATCAAACCACCGACGACAACCTTTCCGAACCAATTTTTTTCCTGAAAGACAAATTTAAAACCTCTTTCAATATTCATCTTTGGTTTCCCCCTTTTGTTTGGCAAGATCTATTATTCTTCCTTCGACTTCGGATTTTATCACCTTTTGTTTTTTCACCGCTTCGATAAATACATCTCTATCAACCACGCCGAGGTTTTTTACTTGGACGCTATTTTGTGGAATCCCAAATAAATCGTAAAGATGGTCAGCGACCCAATTATTTGTAACTATTGAATATATTCTATTTTCGTCAAGTGGTTTTCCCCCAACTTCGATTGAGATAACTCTTTCACCTATCTTTTTTCTTGAATCAATTATAATTTTTATCCCTGAAACTTGCATAAGTTCGGCTTTGCCTGATGCTTGCCATTCCATCATTTTTCTTAATGTTTTGCCATCGACTTCAAAAACAACGAATGTGTTCCCAAATGGATTTATCTCCCATATATCTCGAACCTTTATATCTCCCTTTGGTAAATCTTTTCTTAAACCGCCCGAGTTTTGAAACGCTATATCGGTCTTTGCAAATTCCCGCATCACATCTGCTTCCCAATTTCCAAGATTGCTTTCACCGTAGAAGTTTCTTTTCCAATCAACCTCAAGTTTCCCAATAACCTGACCAAATTCTTTGTCAACCATCCTTTCAAGTTCTTCAACCTTTTTCAGAGCAACTTCATCTGGTTTCACAATTCCCTCAACCACCCGAATTAACTTGCCTTTATAGGAGTAAACTGAATCGCCGTCAACATCAATTACAGCTTCAAGGTATCCAAGATATTCGCCTCTTGAACCTGCTTGACAGATGATTACACCGTTTACAATTTTTGGTTCTTTCAAAGCTGTGTGGCTATGCCCCCCGATGATAATTTTTATCTCTGGGAATTTAACTGCAAGCAGTGAATCAGCTTTAACACCAAGGTGTGTGAGTGCAATTATTAAATCAACCTTTTCTTTAGTTTTTAGTTCATTTATATACTGCTTTGTGACTTTCTCAATGTCAAGGAGTTCAAGATCTTTGAGATTTTCTCTAAGTGAGAGTTTGAAAAGGTCTGGTGTTATAAGCCCAATTACTCCGATTTTTGCCTTGCCAAGATTTTTTACAATGTATGGTTTGGTGAAAAGTTTAGCTTTTCTTTTATCCCAGAGGTTTGCGCAGATGACATCAAATTTTGCAAGTTTCAGGTTTTCTTCCAGCGCATCTCTTCCATAATCAAATTCGTGGTTTCCAAGTGTCATCGCATCTGGATTTATCAAATTCATCAATTCAATTTGCGATCGTCCTTTTGTAAGCGAAGAAATTGGCGTCCCTTGAAAATCATCTCCAGCGTTCAAAACGAGCACATTTTTTTCTTCGTTTCTAAATTTATTTATTAAGCCGAGCAAGTTTGCAGTTCCGCCGACATAACACGGCGTGTCGCTACAGATTGAACGCATTGGGATATTTTGCGAATGGAAATCGTTCCAATGAAGAATTAAGATTTTTTCAAGATTTTGAGATAGTGAAATTTGACTTAAAACGAAAACGAGGGAAGTTAACAGTAAGCGATATGCTTGTTTAAACTTCACTTTGATCTGCAAGTTTGTTTTTTGTTAATATATAAAATTGATGCTTTCTAATCAAACATTATGCCCTTGGCTTGACATTTTTATTCGATCTTTTTAAATTATTTCCGTAAACAAATTAAACAAAAATGGAGGTTTGCTATGCCGGGGAAAAAAATTTTGATGCTCGTTGGGGATTTCGTAGAGGATTATGAAGTTATGGTGCCGTTTCAGGCGCTTCAGATGGTTGGACATACTGTTCATGCGGTTTGCCCTGGGAAGAAGGCGGGAGAGAAAGTGAGAACGGCGGTTCACGATTTTGAGGGGGATCAAACTTACAGTGAAAAACCAGGGCACAACTTTACGCTTAACGCGACATTTGATAATATCAAGCCCGAGGAATATGATGCACTTGTGATCCCGGGCGGGAGAGCGCCTGAATATATCAGAATGAACGAGAAGGTTCTTGAGATTGTGCGTCATTTTGCTGAGAATAATAAGCCGATAGCTGCCATTTGCCACGGTGCGCAGGTTTTAACAGCAGCTGGCGTTGTCAAGGGGAGAAAGATAAATGCATATCCAGCGGTTGGTCCGGAAGTTAAAGTTGCTGGTGGTGAATATGTTGAATTAGCGTGGGACAAGGCAATTGTTGATGGAAACATTGTAACTGCTCCCGCATGGCCAGCTCATCCTGAATGGCTTGCAAAATTTTTGGAACTTCTTGGGACGAAGATAATCCATGAGGAGAAGGTGACCGTGTGAAAAGTTCAAACCCTTTCCCCAAAATTCGGGGGAGGGGTTTTTATTTTTAAAAATTTGTAACTTTGGGAGAGTTTCTTTATTTTTTAGTTCGAGAGACGGGGCGTAGCGCAGATGGTTAGCGCGCTTGGTTCGGGACCAAGAGGTCCCCGGTTCGAGTCCGGGCGCCCCGACTTCATTAAAAGTATACTCTCACCTCTGCTTGCGCGATGTGAATTATCCCGGTCGAAAGAAAACGACCGTTGTAATTTCCACTAATTTGAATATAATCGCCAATGCTGTAATAAAAATTCAATCGCAAAAATATACTTCTACCAGGATAATTTCCCTCCATAAGTTCATAGCTTGCAACTCCCGAACCACCTTTGATTAATACCTCATTTCTTTCGATCTCAAGCTCAGCCCTTCCCCTGCCCATCAGAAGCCAGCTTATTTTAATGCTTTCACGATTTAAATCCGCGCTTTTAACTATGCCAGCAAAATCTTTATTTCGAGCAACGCCGGTTTTCAGGCTTAATTCAACATTGTTAAATGGTTTATAGAAAATTTCAAGATTTAAACTTTGCCCTTTTATATCAAAAACATCACTTTCTTTAAATCCACCAATCGATGTTTTATTTTTTATCGTTCCCTCTATTTGAAATCCTAAATCAAGCTCCGGATACCATCTTATTCGCATGGAATTTTCAATGCCTGAGGTTTTCCTCGTCGCAATGTTATAGCTTAACATTGAACCAGTTTTTAAAAATCTGTATCTTAAAGAAAACTTTCTGCTGTTTTCAAACATGTAAATATCTTGTCTGAATGTGATCATACCGTTTATAGTTTTATCCTCGCGTTGGAAATATTTTAATTTCAGTAGGTAAATTCTCTCTTGTGATTCAAGGCTGCTTTCTGAAACCTGAAAGTATGTATCGGTTGAAAAAGGGGATAAAAACTTAAGTAATCTTTCTGGATAAAAGCGCAAGTTGAAACTTGCTTCAACATTTGCCGTTGGGATGAGCTGATCCCCTGGCAATGTGAGCATAATGTAATCCCCATCAAATTTCGTTCTCTCAAATTCATTTGCATCTTGGATTCCGTTGCCATTTAAATCCCCAAGATATCTGTAATTCCCTGTTCCTCTTTGAACCTTTATAAAAATCGGTTCAAGCCTTGAAACCATTTTTGACATCGCCCGGTAGATCAAATTTATCCTTAAAGCTCTCCTAAAAACCTCCATTCTTCCCTGTGACCTTATCAAGATATTGTTGATAGTTTTTACCGAATCTAAAAGGAAAGTTTTTTTGTTTAAAGTTAAATCGCCGTTAAATTCAAATCTTTTATCGGTGAAATTCATCTTATAATTTTGATTTCGCATTATGCTTAATCGAGCATATTTTCCATTTTTTACAACATCGTCAAATCTTAACTCGTAAGAGAAAGCGGTTTTGATCTTCCCCACGCCAAGTTCAATTCCGGGGCTTAATCTTAGAAATCTAAAGCTTCCAAATCCTATAGAGTCACCCTCTAAATTTTCTTTGGACTCCATTTCATAGTTTATAAATGGAAGAAAGGGTCCAATTTTATATCTACCTAAGCCTTTGTTCCTCATCCATTTTGACTTCAATGCGTCTGATCTTGATAGTAAAATTTCAAATGTGTTGTTAATTTCAGGAAAGTTTGCCTCGTTGATCATCAGGCTGACCGCGCCCCTATTCGTTTTAAATATGCTTTCATTTTTTAAAGATCCGTAACTGAAATTCACAAAGCTTTTCTCAAAGAGTTCGGCTTGTAAAGAAGATTCAAGTATGGTCTCGTCAAATTGTGATGTTTCAACACCGATGTTCCATTTTCTATTGAATTCGATCACATTAAATCTGTCAAGGCTGATGAAGTTTTTATTTTTATATCTTTGGTAGATGTCAAACTCAATTTTTCTTAAACCTTTTTCAAAAATTTTTCCGCTTGAATATTTAAACCCATATTTTAGCGCAAAACCCTTATTATTTTCGTCGTCCATTGGAGAGAACTGATTTTTATCAAAATTGCTAAAGCCTGATTCGGCGAAGAAGTTAAAGTTTTCCGTTTTATATTTTGCTCTGATGTCAAAGATTTGCGAGGACTGCGGCATCGGTAAAAAAATTACAGGAAGATATTCACCCTTGCCTTTTCCAACGAACTCATATTTCCCGATCCCACGGCGCACATAATCTCCCTTCCCAACACCAACATAAGAAAAACTTATAGAGTAAAGAGCGTTTTTATCCCCGGGGGCATATACAAAGATTTCATATCTTTCCGAATCTATCACCGTATCCTTCTTAACATACTGACCCTTTCCAATTCCCTTAACTGAATCGAATCCCACGTAAATTATCCCATTTTTAACTGCTTTTAATAGGCTATCACCGCTGTTTTTTAAAATTTCAATATCCGATTGTGCGAGAACGAAATCAATAGGAGCATTTTTATTGTCTGAATCATAAAAATAGGAAAAAGATAAGTTTAACCTGTCGCTGAAAAGAAAGTTATCTGAGACAAAACCAAAAAAGTTCCTTGCATATTTTCTGTCGGTATATTGAAAGTCAACCGTTATTCTTGAGGCGGAGGTTATTAAGCGGTTTGAGGTAAATGTTATTTCGGCGGTTGAGTAATCAATTACATAGTCATTGCTTTCACCCCGCGTCATTAATTCACCGTCGATATAAACCTTTTCAGTTCCCGCAATTACGATTATATCTCTTTCACCATTTTGCCCGGTTAATCTATAGGGACCTTGGACACCATCAATTCCATTAAAATAATTTGTTGTAAACTTGCCACGAGACGAGGCGATGGCGATTGTGTTTTTAGTTTTTGCAAAATCAGTTTCATAACTTGCTTGAAACTTCCCCCCTTGTAATCTTCTTCTTATGTTTGCGAATTCAGGGGTTTCTGAAAAATACAGATTTTGTTCATCACTAAGTTGATATCCAATGTCATAATCTCCAAAAGTCGCAAATAAGTTCTTTGACCTCACCCTGATAAAAATTTTATCGATCTCCTGAAGCGTTTGTGTGTTCCCCTCAGGTTGAATTGGTATATTTTCATCCGTCAATGAAGCCACGATTTCTATATCTTTGGTCAAGTTTCCTGATAGTTGGAGATTAAAGCCGGATTGAAGCGTAGGGTCTCGGTTACTTCCGAGTGTAAAACCGCGAACGATGCTTCCGTTTTTTTGTATATTTCCCACAAATGAGATGTGTTCTTCAATGTTTCTTTCAGCTTTCAGTATTTTTTCCATTGGTTTATCAATTTCGGTAAATTCGCTTTTTCTGTATTTAAAGAATATCGTATCAATTGGCAAGGTTCTGTAGACTGCTTTGAGTTTAAAGATTGGGGAGTCAATTTTTGAGATGACCAAGCTATTGAGATAAATTTTTCCAAGATTATAATTGATTTGATAATGGAGCCCGGGGAGAAGAACAAGTGTATCGATTTTTAGAATTTCGCTTTGCGGAATAATTAAACGGTGTGGGAGATTAATTATCGAGTCAGATTTTGAAATTTCAATTTCAACATTTTGAATTTGAGCAAAGCATTGCCCCCAAAATAGCAATAGAAGAAACGCACAACTTATGCGAAAGGTTATTGGGTATACTTTTAACATACCAAATTTGCTTCAATGCTTACAAATTACTTAATTGATTTTTTAAGTGCATTTTCATAGATTTATTTTTGACATTTTCACCTCCACCATTTTTACAGGTGGGGGTTAAGCAGAGTCAAATTCAAATTAAAAAGGGAGTTTTTTAAATGCAAAGTATTTTGGTGACCGGAGGAGCGGG